>JAPXRA010000218.1:0-3329 GCA_033813795.1 Aeromicrobium sp.
AGGGCTACCTGGCCCCGATAGTCGGCCAACTGCTGTTGCGTGCCGTCGATGGTGGTGGCGTCGAAGTCCCAGGCCGTAGTCATGAGTGAACCCTAGCCAAGAAAGACCAATGGCCCAGAATCCGATCGGATTCTGGGCCATTGTTTACTGCTCAGTCGTCGCCGTTGTTGACGCCGCCTGGCATTGTCTTGTTGATTTCCATCAGGAACTCGACGTTGTTCTGGGTCTTCTTGAGCTTGCCCAGCACCAACTCCAAGCCCTGCTGGCCTTCCAAGCCCGAAAGCAGTCGGCGGAGCTTCCAGATGATCGCGAGTTCGTCGCGCGCCATCAGCAGTTCCTCACGACGCGTGCTTGAGGCCTCAACGTCGATCGCCGGGAAGATTCGCTTGTCGGCGAACTCGCGGCGCAAGCGCAGCTCCCAGTTACCGGTGCCCTTGAACTCCTCGAAGATGACTTCGTCCATCCGCGAACCGGTCTCGATCAGCGCGGTGGCCAAGATCGTCAGCGAGCCGCCGTCTTCGATGTTGCGGGCAGCGCCGAAGAACTTCTTCGGCGGGTATAGCGCCGAAGAGTCCACGCCGCCGGACATGATTCGTCCCGAAGCCGGAGCGGCCAGGTTGTAAGCGCGGCCGAGGCGGGTGATGCCGTCGAGCAACACGACCACGTCGTGGCCAAGTTCGACCAAACGCTTTGCGCGCTCAATTGCCAGTTCGGCAACGGCGGTGTGGTCACTGGCCGGACGGTCGAAGGTCGAAGCGATGACTTCGCCGTTGACCGTGCGCTGGAAGTCGGTGACTTCTTCGGGGCGCTCGTCCACCAGCACGATCATCAGGTGACATTCGGGGTTGTTCTCGGTGATCGCGTTTGCGACTTGCTGCATCACCATCGTCTTGCCGGCCTTTGGCGGCGAAACGATCAGGCCGCGCTGGCCCTTGCCGATCGGCGAGACCAGATCGATCACTCGACCGGTCATTCCGCCGGCCTGGCTCTCAAGGCGCAACCGTTCCGATGGGTAGAGCGGGGTCAACTTGGAGAACTCGACTCGACGCTTGGCCTCGTCGCCTTCCATCCCGTTGACCGAGTCGACCTTGACCATCGGGTTGAACTTCTCTTTGCGCTCGCCCTCACGCGGTTGGCGCACCTGGCCGACGATTGCGTCGCCACGACGCAAGCCGAGTTTGCGCACCAGCGACATCGAAACGTAGACGTCGTTCTCGCTTGGCAGGTAACCGGTGGTGCGAACGAAGGCGTAATTGTCTTGGATGTCCAAGATGCCTGCGGCCGGGACCAAGACGTCGTCTTCGGTGAAGGTCGGATCGACCTCGAGACCGCGGTTGTTGCGGTTACGTCCCCGACGGTTACGGCGGCGGCTATCGCCATCGCCTTGGTTGCCTTGACCTTGGTTCTGGTTTTGGTTACCGCGGTTCTGGTTGCCCTGACCCTGGTTCTGGTTGCCCTGACGCTCCCGGCCCTGGTTGCCCTGGCGGTCACGGTTCTGGTTGCCCTGACGCTCGCGGTTCTGCGTGCCCTGACCCTGGTTTTCGTTCCGGTTATCGGACTTCGGCTCAGTCTTGGTCTCGGACTTTTCAGCCTTAGGCTCAGTTTCGCCCTTGGATTCAGTTGCGGCCTTTTCGCTGTCATCGGCGCTCTTGACTGCCTTCGCCGTCCGCTTTGAGGCCGGCTTCTTCGCCGGCTCTTCGGCCGGCTTTTCGCTCGCACGTGGGGCTTCGGCCGGCTTGGCTTCGCCGCGCGCGGCCTTGATCGCATCGATCAACTGGCCCTTACGCAGCTTTTCTGCGCCAGCGATGCCCAGTCCGGCTGCGATCTCTTGAAGTTCGGCGATCACTTTGCCGCCGAGCGCCCCACCAGACTTGCGGGGTGCTTTCGCCGGAGCCTTTTCAGTGCTCTCTGCAGGCGTGGGATCGACCGTGGTTGATTCCGTCACACGTTGTCCTTCTCAGGAAGGCCACAGTCCTGCGCTAGTCCTCGGCTCAAGAATCAAACCGTGGGTACAGGATTGCCCGCATCTGACGGGCGAGGAAGTGGCGTTACGTCGGGGAGAAGATCTCGACTCCGACACATTTACTGTAGCACGACGCACATCACACTAAATGCGCGCCACGCGAAGCAACCTGCAATTGTCGGCACTGCCAACCTTGCGGCGCCCAGTCGTCGGCCAAATGGCCAAAGGCCAACACGGTGGGTCCGGCGCCGGAGATCACCGCAGCAATACCCTCGGCGCGCAACTGCTGCAGCAGCTTGTACGACCCAGGCATCGCAGATGCTCGGTACGACTGGTGCAGCCGGTCCTCGGTGGCAGACAGCACTAGTTCTGGAGCGGCGGTAAGCGCGGCCACTAGCAACGCAGCTCGGCCGGCTGAGAAAGCGGCGTCGGTGTGCGCGATCGTTTCGGGCAAAAGCCCGCGAGCAACCTCGGTAGATACCGGCTCTGGCGGAACGAAAACTGTCACGTCAGCGGACACGTCGAGGCGAAGGTTTTCTGCACTCGCCCCATCAATCCACGAAATCGTGAAGCCGCCAGAAAGCGCCGGGGCGACGTTGTCTGGGTGGCCTTCAATATCGGTCGCTAGCCGAAACAAGTCCTGGTCGTCGAGACGAGCCTCTCCCCCGACGACTAGTGCGCGCGCCAAAAAGACACCCGCGGCTATTGCCGCAGCCGAAGAGCCAAGGCCTCGACCGTGCGGGATCGTGTTGCGGCAGGTGATTGAAAGTCCGGTTGGACGCTCACCAAGCAGGTCGAACGCGGCGTCCATCGCGCGATAAAGCAAATGAGTTTCGTCGCGTGGCACCTCCTCGGCGCCTTCGCCCTCGATGTCGAATCGCAGCCCAGACTCGATTGCTTCAACGGTCACGTCGTCGTACCACGAAAGCGCCAATCCAAGCGCGTCGAATCCCGGCCCAAGATTCGCGCTCGTGGCCGGCACCCGCACGGTGACCGGTCCAGAAACCAGCGTCATCGCAGGCCGGCCGCTTCGGCCGCGGCGTGCACGTCGGCGTCGATCACCTTGTCGACCACCGTTTCAATCTGCGACAGCGGGGTGTCAATGTCCTTTAGCCCGTGGCCGGTAACCGTGACCGTGATGGTCTTGCCAGTTGGGACCTCACCGGCGGCCGCGGCAGCCAACAGTCCGGCCACGCTCGCAGCCGAACCCGGCTCGACGAAAATGCCCTCGTGGCGACCGAGTTCGCGTTGGGCCGACAAGATCTGCTCGTCGGTGACCGAGTCGATCCGGCCGCCGGATTCGTCGCGGGCGTTTTCGGCCTGCGTCCACGAAGCTGGGTTACCGATCCGGATCGCGGTCGCGACC
>JAPXRA010000219.1:0-3321 GCA_033813795.1 Aeromicrobium sp.
GGCTCGAAAGTGATAGTTCGCACGCCGCGGCGCGGCGACAAGTTGCGACTGCTGCAGACGGTGGAGCAGAACGCCAAACAGTCAATGGCCCGGCACAAATTAAAGCGTTCAGGCGACCTGACCGCTCGCAGTCGCGCGCTCGAAGAAATCCAGGCGGCCTTGGGGTTGGCCGAACCGCCGCTGCGGATCGAGTGCTTCGACATCTCGAACTTGCAAGGAACCCAGATCGTTGCGTCCATGGTGGTGTTCGAAGACGGTCTGGCGCGCAAGTCCGAATATCGACGATTCACGATTCGGCACGAGGGTCAAAACGACGTCGCCGCAATCGACGAGGTGATCTCCCGCAGGTTCGCCCGCGCTCTCACTGACAGTGAAGGCGACGCCAAGCAGCCCGGCATCGACCCAGAAACGGGTAAGCCACGCCGGTTCGCCTACCTGCCGTCGCTGGTGGTGGTAGATGGCGGCCCGCCTCAGGTCGCGGCCGCCCAAACAGCCTTGGACCGACTGGGCGTCACCGACATCGCACTTTGTGGGTTGGCAAAACGACTCGAGGAAGTCTGGTTGCCCGGCGAAGAGGACCCGTTGATCTTGCCGCGCACCAGCGAGGGGCTTTACCTGCTGCAGCGTCTTCGTGACGAGGCGCACCGGTTCGCGATCACCCACCACCGAAAGCGACGCAGCAAGTCGATGGTCGAGTCGGTGCTGGACGAGGTGCCGGGTCTAGGCACGACGCGCCGAACAGCGCTGCTGCGGCATTTCGGTTCGGCCAAGAAACTGCGCGCCGCAACTGTCGAACAACTCACCGAAGTACCCGGCATCGGACCCACTACGGCAGAATCCATCTTGGCGGTGCTGCACCAGAACGAATCAGCACCAGCCGTCAACACTGCCACCGGCGAACTACTAGCGGACTGAGGAACAGATGCCAAAGCTCACCGACTTCGTCCTCGTGACGGGGATGACCGGAGCCGGTCGCAGCACGGCGGCCAAATCACTGGAGAAACTCGGCTACTACGTCGTGGACAACCTGCCGCCGGGCATGCTTGAAGAGTTGGTTGCCTCGGTCGACAACTCCGAAGACATCGACCGGCTGGCGGTTGTGGTCGACTCGCGTTCGCGGACCTTCTTTTTCGGCCTAGTCGACGCGATCGAGTCGGTCAAAAGCACCGGCGTCAAAGTTCGCACCGTCTACCTAGAAGCGTCCGACGAGGTGCTGGTGAGACGGCAAGAAGCCGCCCGGAGGCCGCACCCCCTCAGCCGACAGGGCCGGCTAATGGACGGCTTCGTGCGCGAGCGTGAACTGCTGCGCACTATCCGGGGCCGGGCCAACCTAGTGATCGACACCAGCAGCCTGAACGTGCACCAGTTGGCTCAGCGAATGCGCGAGGCCTTCGAGGTTGAAGACGAACTCGGACTGCATGTCACGATCGCCTCTTTCGGGTTCAAGTACGGCATCCCGATCGACGCCGACATGATCGCTGACATGCGCTTTTTGCCGAACCCGTTTTGGGTCGAGCACTTGCGGCCGCAAAGCGGCCTGGACGAGCCAGTTCGCGAATTCGTCTACGGCCAGGATCGGGCGCAAGAGTTCCTCGATCGCTACGTCGATCTGTTGAGCCTGCTAACTAACGGTTTCTTGAACGAAGACAAACTCTTCTTGAACGTCGGAATCGGTTGCACTGGCGGGCGTCACCGCAGCGTAGCCATGACCGAAGCCTTGGCCGAGCGCTTGCGCGAGAAAAACGTGCGGGTCCAAGTCGTGCACCGCGATCTGGGCAGAGAGTGAGCGCGACAACTGGTCCGGCGGTAGTCGCGCTAGGCGGAGGCCACGGCCTCGCAGCTACCTTGCGTGCCCTGCGGCAAGTGACCACCCAACTGACTGGCATCGTGACTGTGGCAGATAACGGCGGCTCTTCTGGCCGACTGCGGGCCGAGTTCGGGATCTTGCCGCCGGGCGACCTTCGGATGGCTTTGGCTGCCTTGTGCGGGGACGACGACTGGGGCGGAGCCTGGGCGGACATCCTGCAGCACCGTTTTGGTGGGAACGGACACTTGGCCGGTCACGCGGTCGGCAACGTCCTCTTGGCCGCGCTGTGGGAAATGGAAGTCGATCAAGTCGCCGGCTTGGATCTGGTCGGCGAGCTCCTGCGCGCCCACGGACGAGTGCTGCCGATGACTCAGGTGCCGTTAGACATCGAGGCCGACGTCGAGTTTGGCTCCGGGCGCACCGAAGTGGTGCGCGGCCAAGTCGAGGTCGCCACCACGGTCGGCAAGATCAGCGCGGTGCGGCTAGATCCGGCTAACCCGCCAGCATGCAAGCCAGCGGTGGCGGCGCTCACCGGAGCCGACTGGGTCACGATCGGTCCGGGCTCTTGGTTCACCAGCGTCATGCCAACCCTGCTCGTGCCGCAGTTGCGCAAGGCGCTGATCGAAACCAAAGCTAAGCGAGTTTTGGTGCTGAATCTGGTTGGCCAGCCGGGCGAAACCGAGCATCTCTCGCCAAGCGAGCATTTGGACGTCTTGGCCAAACACGCACCTGATCTTCGTTTGGACTATGTGATCGCCGACTTCAGCAGCGGTGGGGACTTGGGCAAGCTCGCCGACGCCGCCGGGCGGTTCGGTGCGGAACTGGTTTGCGGTGAAGTTCACGCTGCCGAGGCGCCCGATCAACACGACTCACGGGCGCTCGCGCAGTTGTTCACCCAGATCTTTGACGCCAAATAACCAGGACGGGCATAGAGTAGCCCGAGCACATTCTCTGCAGTTGACCACGACTTTCACAGGAGACGAAGTATCCGATGGCGATGACGGCGCAAGTTAAGGCGGAACTCGCTCGGATCAACGTTCCCAAGGCTTGCTGCCGAAAGGCCGAAGTTTCGTCCCTGCTGCGGTTCTCTGGTGGAATCCACATCGTTTCTGGCCGGATCGTGATCGAGGCCGAATTGGACACCGCCGCAGCCGCTCGCAGACTTCGCCAAGAGATCGCTGACCTGTACGGGCACGAGAGCGAAATCATCGTCCAACAGGGCGCCGGGGTGAGAAAGTCCACCCTGTACGTAGTTCGCGTATCCAAGGGCGGCGACCTGCTGGCGCGCCAAACCGGACTGATCGACGGGGGAGGACGCCCGGTACGCGGTCTGCCCCCGCAAGTGGTCGCCGGCCACTCCTGTGATGCGGTGGCGGCTTGGCGCGGTGCTTTTTTGGCTCGCGGATCCCTCACCGAGCCGGGACGCTCCTCGGCCCTAGAAGTTTCCTGTCCCGGCCCCGAGGCGGCGTTGGCGCTTGTCGGTGCGGCCCGGCGGATCGGCATCGTGGCCAAGG
>JAPXRA010000220.1:0-3301 GCA_033813795.1 Aeromicrobium sp.
GAGCACGGCTGCGCAGTGGGGCTTCACCCCGATGATCCCGCCGGCGCTGGTCAAGCCCTCGGCGATGGAAGGCACCGGCTTCCTCGGCCAGGCCGCAGACGATGTCTATCGGTTGAAGAACGACGACCTGTACCTCGTCGGTACCTCTGAGGTGCCGTTGGCGGCCTATCACGGCGGCGAGATTCTGCCGGCGGCTTCCTTGCCGAACCGCTACGTCGCGTTCAGCCCGTGTTTTCGTCGTGAGGCCGGTTCCTACGGTAAGGACACTCGCGGGATCTTCCGGGTCCACTGGTTCGACAAGGTCGAGATGTTCGTTTACACCACCGCCGATCAGGCCGAGGCCGAACACGAACGCCTGCTTGGCTGGGAGAAAGCCTGGCTGGACTTGCTGGAGTTGCCGTACCGAGTGATTGACGTGGCCGCTGGGGACTTGGGCCTTTCGGCGGTGCGGAAGTTCGACTGCGAAGCCTGGATTCCGACCCAGGGCAAATACCGCGAACTTTCCTCGGCCTCGAACTGCACCGAGTTCCAAGCACGCCGGCTTGACATCCGAACGCGCGAAGCGGCAGGCGACGGCACGAGCCATGTGGCGACGTTGAACGGAACCCTGTGTGCGATCACCCGCACGATCGTGGCGTTGTTCGAGAACGGCCAGCAGGCCGACGGTTCGGTTCGGCTGCCGGCCGCGCTTCATCCGCTTCTTGGCGAGGTGCTTCGTCCGCAGGCGGCCTCCAAGTGACTTGGCGGCCAAAGCTGGTTGCGCTCGACGTTGACGGCACGATCGTCAACTACCGCAACGAGTTGAGCCCGGCGGTCAAGGAGGCAGTGCTCGGGCTGCGAGAGTCCGGCACGGCAGTGGTGATCGCTACCGGACGTGCCGTGCCTGGGGTGTACGACGTGCTCGACAAGCTCGGTTTTCGCGAAGACCTCGGCATCGCCAGCAACGGGTCAGTGGTGTTCGATGTCGATCCGTTCGAAGTGGTCCACTGCGAAACCTTCGACGCACGCGAAGCGGTGAAGCGGGTGCTCGAGCGGGTGCCTGACGCCCTGGTCGCGGTCGAGGAAGTTGGGGTCGGCTATCGGGTGAACCGGGCCTTTCCCAGCGGTGAGATCAGCGGAAAAGTGATCCTCGACGAGGTCGACCGGATGGTTTCGCAGCCGGTTACTCGCGTGGTGATCAGTGCCCCAGAACACGACCAGCGCGAGTTTTCGCGGCTCGTATCCGACCTTGGCCTAGACGGCACGAACTACTACATCGGCTATACCGCGTGGCTGGATCTGGCGCCCGAAGGCGTTTCGAAAGCCTCCGGACTCGAAGTGGTGGGTAAGAAACTGGGCATTGCGGCCGCCGACGTGCTCGCAGTTGGCGACGGCAACAACGACGTCGAGATGCTGCGTTGGGCCGGTCGCGGCGTGGCGATGGGCCAAGCGCCAACCGAACTGAAGGCCGTGGCAGACCACGTCACCGGATCGATTGACGAGGACGGCCTAGCTGCCGAACTGGCCCGCTGGCTCTGATCGGCCCAAAAGCCGCGCCGCTTGTCGCATTGTCGCCACCGCTTGTCGGTGTGGGCTAGACCACAAGGGGGTTTATGCACCACGGTGGAGTTGTCGCATTGTGACCCGCGACACCTTTTGCGTCAGATTTGCCCCGGAGGCCCCCTGTGACTGAGTCAGCCATCAGCAACCTTGCCCACGAAGATCGCGTTTTTGAACCGCCGGCGGAGTTGGCGGCGAACGCCAATGTGAAAGCCGATGAATATGACCGGGCCGCGGCGGACCGCCTTGGCTTCTGGCGTGAACAGGCCGGACGACTCAGTTGGGACACCCCCTTCACTGAAGTGCTCGACTGGACGAACCCGCCCTTCGCCAAGTGGTTTGTCGGTGGCAAGTTGAACGTCGCCTACAACTGCGTCGACCGCCACGTTGAGAACGGTCTGGGTGAGAAAGTCGCATTCCACTTCGTCGGCGAACCGGGCGATACCCGCGACATCACCTACGCCCAACTCAAGGACGAGGTGAGCAAGGCTGCTAATGCGATCACCGAACTGGGCATCACCGCTGGAGATCGCGTCGCGATCTACTTGCCGATGATCCCCGAAGCGGTCATCGCGATGCTGGCCTGCGCTCGCCTCGGTGCCCCCCACACGGTCGTTTTCGGCGGGTTCAGTTCCGACGCGCTTGCCAGCCGAGTTGAAGACTGCGAAGCGAAGTTGGTCATCACCGCCGACGGCGGCTACCGACGCGGCGCGCCGTCGGCGCTCAAGCCTGCCGTCGATGAAGCGATCGAGAAGTTGGGTGAGGCCAGTCCGGTCGAACACGTCCTCGTGGTCCGCCGCACCGGCCAGGAGGTTGCGGTCAACCCGAACTTGGACGTCTGGTGGCACGACGTGGTCGATTCAGCTTCGCCGGACCACGAGCCAGAAGCGTTCGACGCCGAGCACCCGCTCTATGTCATGTACACCTCTGGCACAACCGGCAAGCCCAAGGGCATCTTGCACACTACGGGCGGTTATCTGACCCAGTGCGCCTACTCGTTCTATTCGGTTTTCGACCACAAGCCGGCCACGGACGTCTACTGGTGCACCGCTGACATCGGCTGGGTCACCGGACACTCGTACATCGTTTATGGACCGACCGCGAATGCTGCCACTCAAGTGCTTTATGAAGGCACGCCCGACAGCCCGCACAAGGGCCGCTGGTGGCAGATCATCCAGGAAAAGGCGGTAACGATTCTGTACACCGCACCGACCGCGATCCGTACCTTCATGAAGTGGGGCGACCAGATTCCGGCCGAATACGATTTGAGTTCGCTGCGGCTCTTGGGTTCGGTCGGCGAGTCGATCAACCCCGAAGCCTACGTTTGGTATCGCAAGCACATCGGCGGCGACCGTACCCCGATCGTCGACACTTGGTGGCAGACCGAGACCGGCGCGCATATGCTCAGCCCCTTGCCCGGGGTGACTTTGGCCAAGCCGGGTTCGGCGATGGGCCCATTGCCGGGCATTGCTGCCGACGTGGTCGACGACGCCGGCGTGCCGGTTGCCAACGGCGAAGGCGGCTACCTAGTGGTTACCGAGCCTTGGCCGGCGATGCTGCGCACCATTTGGGGCGACGACCAGCGGTTCAAAGAAACCTATTGGCAGCGCTTCTCCAATATGTATTTCGCTGGCGACGGCGCAAAGAAGGATGAAGACGGAGCGATCTGGCTACTTGGTCGCGTCGACGACGTAATGAACGTTTCGGGTCACCGGCTCTCAACTACCGAAATCGAGTCGGCCTTGGTTTCGCACCCGGCGGT
>JAPXRA010000221.1:0-3255 GCA_033813795.1 Aeromicrobium sp.
TCGCTGCGGCGATCGCCTGCTCCACCGGAGTTTGACCGATCGCGTCCATAATGCCGCCGACGTTCACTGCCCCGGTGCGCTCTAGCGTCTCGACCCCAATCCGCACATAGTTTGCCGGAATCACCGAATGACCATCGACGCGAACGAGGATGTCTGATTTGGTGGCGGCAATGGCGGCATTTAGCCCAGTTGGAGTGAGCCCGCTCGGATTCTCCACGACCGTCACTTCGCCATGTTTGGCGGCGTAGCGATCCAAGATCTCACGGGTTCCGTCGGTTGAGGGTCCGCAGGCAACGGCCACGTCGATCACGCCGGCGTAGTCCTGATTCAAGATTGCGTCGAGGGTCGCTTCGAGGTGATGCGCCTCATTGATGACCGTCATGAAAACACTGACGCCTGCTGGGTCAGTCATGACTTGTCTCCTTCGCCGCCTTGAGTTCGCTCGAAAGGGTATCGGGCTCGGACTCAGCCGATTCAGCCAACCACGCCGCCAGGTCCAGATCGGCCGGCGTAGTGATCTTGATATTTCGCTCGTCGCCTGCAATGGCTGCGACCCGGACGTCCGGCCGGTAGTTCAGCACCACGGTTACGTCATCGGTTAGTTCAGCCGCATCGGCCAACGCTGCCTGGTCGAATGCGTCTTGCAGCACCGTCAAGCGAAAGCCCTGGGGCGTCTGCACTCGGAACACTTCTTGGCGAACGACCGGCGCACGAACTACGCCGTCTTCGACCTTCACCAATGAGTCAGCACTTGCTAGCACCGGCTCAACGGCTTGGGCGTCGGCTAGAGCGTGGACGCACCGGGAGATCAGGTCACCGCTGACGAAGGGTCGCGCGGCGTCATGGATCAAGATGTCGACGTCTTGGTCACGCAGGTGCTCCACCGCAGCGCGGCTACTGTCGTGGCGCTCTGAGCCGCCGGCGATTACGGCCGAGACTTTGGCCAATGAACTGGCCGAAAGTAGACCTCTGGTGCGCTCAAGGTCGCTGGCGGAGGCCACCACCAAGATCTGGTCGATCAGTTCGGACCTATCGAAAGCCGCAACGGCACGTTCGAGCACGGTCAGTCCGCCGAGTTTCCAGAACTGCTTGGGTTCGGTCAAACCGGTCCGTTTGCCGCTGCCGCCGGCCAAGACCACTGCGACGACTGGGCGCTGCGTGCTCACGTGGCGTTTCCACTCTGCGCTGCGGCCTCTTGCTTCTTCCACATCCGAAAGCCTTCTTCGGTCACGCCGCGGCGCCAATAGGCCGAGACCGAAAGGTCTTGGCGATCGACTCGCCCGTCGAGCAGGTAGGGTCGCACCGACTTCAGCAGGGCCGACTCGCCGTGGACAAAAGCTTGGACTCGGTCGCGGGGAAAATCCCAGGCCCGAACCGCTTGATCCAGCAGGGTCGTCGACCCGGGCGCGGCGCCATCGCGGTGCAGCCAATGAACGTCCAAGTTGGCGGCAGTGGCCAGTTCGATCTGGTGGTCTGGCCCGTCGACCTCAATGAATGCGGTTGCTCGCTGGTGTGGTTCCAGCCGTTCGAGCGCTGCCGCGATCGCCGGCAAGGCCGACTCATCGCCGACGAAAAGCTGCTGTGTGATTTCAGGGCTCGGGCAGTAGGCTCCGCCTGGCCCGCGGAAGCGGAGCGTGTCGCCCGGCTGCGCCCGCAACGCCCAAGCTCCCGCGATTCCTTCGGTCCCGTGGGTGACAAAGTCGATCGCTAGTTCTTGCGCTTCGGCGTCGACCCAGCGGACGGTGTAGGTACGCAGCACGGTCTTTTCGCCGTCTTCGAAGACGAGTTTTACGTAGGTGTCGGTCGTCGGCAAATGACAGGCGAGGTAGTCAGCGAAGGATGGCCCTGCCAAAACAATCCGCCGAATTCGCAGCGCTACCTGCTCAAGTCGACGAACAGTCAGTTCCACCTCAGTGCGGTTAGCCACGATTCGAAGCCTAACCGGCGAGGCCTCAGCGGTGGGTCACGCCTCGTTGCCGGGCGGCGGCCGAGACTTTCCACTTCGAAAGGCTGGAGAGTTTCAGTTTGGTCACCTTCTTGGGCGCCGTGGTGGCAACCGCGACGGGCTTGGAATCGAGTTGGCGATTGGTCACCATCTCGATGGCGCGGGCGTCGTACCAAGTTCCCGAATGGCCGCCACCACGACAAGTACCGTCAGACTCACCCGGTCGCTTGATCCACAGGTAGGCGTCGACTCGTTCGTGGGCAGTATTCGCCGTCGGAGCTTGGCCCAGGGCGCGACCGTGCGGGTTGCACCAAGATTCGACCTCGGTGACGGGCAATGGCCCGCGACCGTTTCGCGAGGTGTCGATCACGAAGTGCTTACCGCCGATGAGATTGGAGACCTTCAAGCCGTATTCGATCTCGTCGGCGGTGTAGTAGAAGTTCGAAACGTTCAAACTGAAGCCCCGCACTTTGTCCACGCCCGCGCTCGTTAGCAGGTCGGCAGCCTCTTGCGGGGTGAGCCACTTGTTGTGGCCGATGTCTAGGTAGACCGCCAGGCGCTTGTTCTTCGCCAGTTCGGTGGCCGCGAACTTGATCAGTTCGATTCGTTCTTTCTTTGCCGCAGCGTTCAGGCAGGACGAGGCCGAGAGTCCGTCCGGCTCAACCACGATCGCCGCATCGGTGTTAGCTAATAGTTTGGCCAACAACCGAATTCCGTCTCGGTACTGCGCCGGTGTGGCCCCACCGCTGGAGTAGTGGCCGCAGTCTCGGTTTGGGATCGCGTAGACCACGATCACCGGGTAGGACTTCTTGGCTGCCACATCGGCTAGCACGGTGGGCGCTTGGCCAGCTAGGCCACCGAAATCAGACACCCAAATGGCTTGGGACGTCTGCGCAATTTCAGTAATCGCTGCCCGGTTCGCGGTAGGCCCGCTCTTCGCCCACGCAGCTGCTTGGCTGAACGGGTCGACATAGAGCAATTTGTCCCGAAACGGCGACGTTGTTGATGCCGCACTTGCCGGAGCTGCCAGCAGCGAGCCGAACAGCACCGCCACCAGCACCAAAACTGGTGCCCATTTCAGACGAACCTTGGCAGTCAACATGCTCATATCCGCGAGGTTATACGCAACATGAGTCACATTCGTCACATTCGTCACATTGTTCACATAGTGGATGCCTAGCCGGCTTCGCGCAGATGTGTAGCCTGAGCCTCGTGACTCAAGGCCTAGACCCCGCTTCCTTTGACCCCGCGACTCGACCGCAGGACGACCTGTTCCGCCATGTGAACGGCCCTTGGTTACTGGAGGCGCC
>JAPXRA010000222.1:0-3212 GCA_033813795.1 Aeromicrobium sp.
CGGTGCCCAGTTCTTCAATCGGTCACCTGCGTGACGTCGTCGCTGACTTCACAGTGGATGCGGTACACCAAGTTTTAGGCGACGCCGCTTGGCGTGCTTTGGCCCGAAACGAGACGACACCGGCGCTTCGGGCAACCGCAGACGGTTCGCCACTTTCTACACTGATCCGGCTGTTTCAACTCCAAGCCGAGGTGCCACTTTCGGCTGCTCGGGCCACGTTCGCAAGCGCGTGGCCATTCGCGCAAGAGATCGGTCTAGTTGAGGTCAGTGGCGATCAAGTCAAGGCAAAGCTTGATCTTCGACCCTATGGCGATGAAACCAACAATTGGTGGGTCCTGTGCGATCTGACTCCCGGACTCGACGGCCGGATCAATGCCCAAGACCCACTTCACGTCCTGGGCATCAGCGAGGCGTCCTCTTCGCTAGCGCAGTTGACCGTTCGACCAAAAGTAGACAGCGCCTTGGACTTGGGCACCGGCTGCGGGGTGCAGGCCTTGCACTTGGCAGGTCACGCGAACCGGATCATTGGCACCGATGTCAACCCGCGTGCGTTGCACCTAGCCCGGCTGACGGCCGAACTGAATCAAATCGACCTCGACTTGCGCGAAGGAAGCTTGTTCGAACCGGTCAACGGCGAACGGTTCGACCTGATCTGCACCAACCCGCCGTTCGTGGTTTCGCCGCCCGAAGGCGACCGGTTGGTCTACCGCGAAACCGGGTTCGTCGGCGACGAGGTGGTGCGGCGGATCGTCGCAGGCGCCAGCGGGCACCTCAACCCCGGCGGCTGGTGTCAGATTCTGGCGGCGTGGATTCACCAAGACGGCCAGCCGTGGCAGGACCGACTTGCCGAGTGGATCGAACCGACCGGGCTCGACGCTTGGGTGGTGCAACGTGAACGAGTCGATCTGCCCGAGTACGCCGAGATGTGGTTGGCCGACTCGGGGCGCTGGCACGGCAAGGACCACGTCAGTCGGTACGACAGTTGGCTTAGTTGGTTCGCCGAAGCAAAAATCGAAGCGATGGGGTTCGGTTGGATTACCTTGCGAAGAGCCGAGCGCGAACAACCGCAGGTGCGGATCGAGGAGTACCCGGCTGCGGTGAGCCAGCCGGTTAGTTCCGATTTCTTGGCTTGGGCCGATCGCTGCGATGCGCTTGCAACGGCAAACCTGCTCGACGTCAACTGGCGGGTCGGTAAAGACGTCGTCGAAGAGACCGCAGGTGTTGTCGGTGCTGCCGATCCGGCAATCATTCGGGTGCAACGCACCGGCGGGCTTAGGCCGAGCCGCCAGCTGGACACGATCGAGGCGGGCCTGCTTGCCGCCAGCGACGGAGACCTGAGCGCCGGGCAAATCCTGGACGCGCTGGCGCAATTGCTCGACCGTGACGCGACCGAACTGCGAGCGACCTACGAGCAGTCGCTTGCCGAACTAGTCGCCGACGGCTTCCTTCTGAACGACCACTTCAGCGACTAGTCGCGAGTACTCGTTGACCGCCGAGAGCCATCACGGCTACCAACGCGGCCGCGCCGCCACCAACGGCGAATCCTGCCCACGCTCCCCAGTGGTCGATGCCAAACCCGACCATCGGTGCGGCAACCGCACCACCGATCGTGTAGGCCGTCGCCTGCCAGCCCATTGCCTCTCCGCGAACCTCCTGCGAGGTCAGTTTTGCGATCCATTCGGTGCATGCGGTCATGATCGGCGCGCACAACAGTCCGGCGGGGATGGTGGCTAGCGCCAATGACCAGGGCGCATGGGCCAGCCCGATCGGAATCGTCAGCAGGCCCATTGCAAGCAGCAGATAGGACGGTCGAGAAGATACCGGCCTCATGCCGTAGATCAGGCCACCGATAAGAGAGGACAAGCCCCAGCCCAGATAGGCCACGCCTACCAGTTCGAGCGCGTCGAACTCGCGCAGCGCCGCGATGATGCCCAGGTCGGTCGCCATCAGGGCCAGCATTGCGCCACCGGAGACCAAGAACAAAAAGAGCAGGTCGCGGCTGACCCAGGTGCCGCTGGCGTGGTGTTTGACCGGCTTGACCGGCTCGCTTCGGGTGGGCGGGTTCAGTCGCCACAAGATCAGCAGGCCAACTGCAACTGTTGCCGCGACCGCGATCAGGGCGACTGGGGCACTGGCGAACACCACGAGGGCGCCCGCGGCGGCCGGCCCGATGATGAAGGAAGCCTCGGCGGTGACCGAATCGAGGGCAAAGGCACTGCGATGCATGCGTTGCGGAAGCGTGGCCGCCAACGAAAGTCGAACCACCGAATGCACCGGGGCGACGAACAGGCCAGCGATGAACGCCAGTGGCAGTAGCCACCAGTAGGACACCGAAACGGCCAACGGGTAGACGATCGCGAGTGTCGCCAGCGACGGCAGCAGGGCACGGCGCAAACCAAGTTGGTCGATCATCCGGCCACGCCACGGCGAGCCGATCGCAGCGCCAATCGTTTCGGCCGCGGCCACTAGGCCGGCTTGGCCGTAAGTGCCGCCCAAGTGCTCGACCACCAGCAGGGTGAGCACCAGTGGCAGCGCCATCAATGGGATACGTGCGAGGAATGCCGCTAGGTATAACTGTGCGACTCCAGGGGCCCTAAGTACTGCCCCATAAGTCACTTTCTCCACTCGTCCGATTATCCCATCTGTGACACCTGTGATCAAAATGGTTGAACAGACGCGCTACGGTGGGCCTCCGTTGGCCTCCATTTCGCCCACCCAGGTCAACCAGGAGCGGAAATGACTTCACTTGTGATCGTCGAATCGCCGAACAAGGTGCGCAGCATTCAGGCGTACCTTGGCGACGACTACGTCGTTGACTCGTCCGTCGGACACATTCGAGACCTGCCAAAGGGCGCCGATCAAATCCCGGCGAAGTACAAGGGCGAAGCTTGGGCCCGACTGGGCGTGAACATTGAAAACGGCTTCGAACCGGTCTATGTGGTGGCCGCCGACAAGAAGGCGCAGATCACCAAACTCAAGAAGTTGTTGAAGGACGCCGACGAACTCGTACTGGCGACCGATGAGGACCGCGAGGGCGAAGCGATCGCATGGCACCTATTTGACGAACTGAAGCCGAAGGTCCCGGTAAAGCGGATTGCCTTCAACGAAATCACCAAAGAAGCGATCAGCCGGGCGATCGCGAATCCACGCGAAATCGACCAGGACCTGGTCGACGCGCAAGAGACCCGACGAATCTTGGACCGGCTCTACGG
>JAPXRA010000223.1:0-3204 GCA_033813795.1 Aeromicrobium sp.
ATAGACGACACAGGAACCGTCGGCCGAAAGTTGCGAGTCAAACGACATGCCGTCGCTCAGCCCGTCCGACGGTTTGCTCACCAGCGTCATCTTGGCTGTGGTGCGGTCAAACACGAACACATCGCGATTGTGGTTGTCGTCTCCGGAGACTAGATCAGATGCCAGCGAGTCGAACGAGACGTAGCGGCCGTCACCGGAGATCGAAACTGAGCTTGAACTGTCGTTTCCTGAACTCCCGCTGGCGGTCCTGCTGATCAGTTCGGTGGTTTGGTTCAACCGATCACGCACAAACACTTCCTGGTCGTCGCCGGTGTCGCCGGTGTCGCCGGCAACGAGATTTTTCGCGTCAGAAAGGAACGCGACGTAGCGCCCGTTGGCGGAGATTGCTGTGTCGCTCGCCGCACCGTTGGCTTGTGCACCATCGCTCGTGACGCTAATCCGAGTTACGCCGGTTGGCAGCTGCGCCGTGACCGTTACGTTCACTGGCGCACTCACAGCGCTGGCGATGAAGGTGCTGGTACGCGCCACGAGCGCCCGGTAGGTGGTTGAGTCGGCCGGCACTCGCGTGAAACTGTAGGCGCCAGCGCCGCTGACTGTGGCCGGCGAGCCGTCGGCGACCCACGCTTGGCCGGCTCGCCGTTGCAAAGTCACTTTCGTGCCGGCTTTGTATGGGCTCGCTTTGCCGCGCAAGGTCACTGGGCTACCCGCGGTGACGCTGAGGGTGGTGGCTGTCAATGTGATGGCGGCCCGGCGATAGACCGAGAGTTTCAGGGTCGCAGAGTGAACCGACTTTAGGTTTTTGGACTTCGGGGCGCGCGCCCGCCAACTCTGCGAACCGTGGTTCACGGCCTTGACCGAATAACTGTAGGCGCCGGTCTTGGTCGTGCGAACCGTAGCGACCTTGACCCACTTCTTTCCCCGTTTGCGCTCCAGATCGACCTTCGAACCTGCTGGCGAGCGTGTCAGTTTGCCGGTGAAGGCCACCCGACTGCCGACAAGTGGTTGCGTGTTGGACACCGACAGACTGAGAGTCCGCGACTTCGCTGCCGCCGTGGCCGGCGCCGCACCAAATCCCGCAGCGAGCACGAACAAGGTGGCCAGCACAGCAGTCAACCGGCGAAACGAAAAGCCCATGAGCCGAACTCTAGTGACTTAGCGGGGTCGACGAAGGCAGGTGCGCCGCGACCGTTGCCGCTAAATCCGCAACCGAGCCAACGACCTACCGGGTGCCTCAATTGCTGTCGCAACCGCCGTACTTTGGGTATGGGGGCTTCACAAATCACGTTCTACCGTCAGCAACGCCGATCGCTGGCAGCAATGCTCGCGCTGACTTTGGGATTGGTGATGCTTGTCGCTGGCTGCACGACCACGACGGAGCCACAGACCCTGAGTGAATGGAAATCCGATCCCATTGGGGTGGACAGCACCGAGCACAAGGTGAAGATTCCTCTGGGGACCCTCCACGTTTGGATCAGCGAGCCATTGAAAAGTCTCGCGGGCAGTGACGTCCTGTCCGGACAAGGCCTCAAGGCTGATCGCTCGCGGGAAATTCGTTTGGTCCGCTGGACTCCGAAAGGTGACCCCGCCGAGCCCACATCCACGCGCGGCCTGATGATGCAAGGCAAACTGAGCCTGAGGCTTATGTCCGGCGAGACCGAAATCGCTTCGAGCGATCGAATTTATGGATCCTATGGGTTCGCCGCGCTAGTGCCCAAGGGTGAGGAATTCCAAATCGAAGTTACCTTCGAAGGCGTAACCCAGACCTTGACGTCGAACGGTGACCTAACAGTCCCCGCGGCAGCCGAAATCCTCTATGACCCTCCGCTGGCTGCGATTGAGAACGAGACCTGCCATGACAAACATGGCGCGCAGTTCGACGATCTTGTCTGTTTCTACACGGTGGCTCATATGCCTTGGGCGCCAGGCGCCGGATGGGCCAAAAAGGATCCATGGACGTTCATTTCGGTAACCACCGGAAACATACTTTGGCGAAACGACGCCAGATTCGAAATCACTGATCACACGACAACTCTCGACCCGGCGCCGCTCAAGTCCATTCGTGAATCCAATGATGGGGAAGAATCTTATATTTTTCCCCACAGATCGTCCGTTGTTCGCCTCAACCGCGAGCTCACCTATTCCAGGGTTTCTGGAGCAAATACTGCGCCGAATCAATTGCAGGACCAGCTGCAATTTGTCGTCTTGACGAAAACCAAGGTTCGCTGATCGGCCGTCGACACCGTTGGTGCAGGCGTTCTGAATCCGAATCCAAACCAATCAGCTTTGCCCGCGACTGATGGGGCAAGCGAAGGTGCATGGACGGACGCGGCCGCGGCGAATGTCAGTCGTTAGGCAGACGGCCGGTTCGGAGGATCTGCTCCAACTTCGCCTTCTCCTGGGCGTACTGCATCTCCGACATCCAGTCGGCTCTGGCTTCCTCGAGGTCCATCAATGAATACCGCAGCGCTTCCCAGTCCGGTTCCTCCTCCTCGTCCGGCGGGGTGATCTCCACCAAGTCGGCGAACACGATCTCCTCGGCCGTCCTCGTCGCGGTTGCGATCTGCGCCTCCCTGGCGAGCACCGACGTCTCCGGGACCTGCTGCGCCAAGATCGCGTCGGTCAAAACCGTCACCTGGGTCAGGATCTGCTCCCCCAACTCCGTGAAGAACACGTTCGGGTCGGAGATTGCCTCCACTCGCTGCGGATCGATCTCGGTCCAGCGTCGACGAGCCTGCAAACCGTACCGGTTCATCCTCGAGGTGCCTTTCGCAATCCAACTGCCCCGGTCCGTCCCACCCGTCGGTGAGATCATCTTGCCCGATCGACCAAAGGTCGAACTCGAGCTGGTCTTTGCTTTCATCGCGCCTCCCCATCTTTTAGTACATTCCACGAGTGGTCGTGCAGATCTGTCGGAACATCAGGTTGGTCTTTCACCCGGGAGACGTCTCCCCGCAAGTCCACCGACCCAGCGCCTCCGCCGGTGTCGGCCCGCACGCGACTCCTGGAGCGCGGGCCCGAGACGCCAGTTCTAGGGCCACACCATCGGATTTGCGGTGAGAGCGCCGATCGGTGGCGAGTGGTGAAGCCATTACCTATCCCACGAGTCGCAGACCAGGGGGTTCTGGAGGCTGCGGATCCAGAAGGGCCAGTCGCTCGGTCAGCGAAATGCTCGGCGCAAGTGTTCGGCGCAAGTGTTCGGCTAGG
>JAPXRA010000224.1:0-3133 GCA_033813795.1 Aeromicrobium sp.
GACTTCGACTGCCCGCTTGGCTTTGCGCTGCAACTGCTCCAACAACATCCCCGGCGCAGCCTCGGCCAAATCAGCTTCCACGACAGCGCGCACGTCACTGGTCAGGTCCGGCGGCAAGTCATCGAGGGCTTTAGCCACCACGTGAGCCTTGGCCGGGCTCATCCCCGGTTTCGACATCTGTGACTCCAACACCGGCGCGGAATCCAGTTGCGAGGCCAGTTTCAAATGCTTTGCCGCCTCCCGGCGAGACAGTCCAGAATCGGCCGCAACCAGTAACTCCATCGACCCCAGACCTGCAGCCTTGTGCGCGTCCTTGCGAGCCCCGGCCGAAGTGAGCGCAAAATGCAACCGCTGCGCCCGGCTAATGATCGACTGCACCGTCGAGACCGCCGAAACCAACTCAGCGGCAGACAGCGAATCAAAATCGAAAGCCAGCGCGGCATCAAAAGCAGCAACCCCGCCGCTCAGATTCTCAATCGCGCTCGCCATAGCCTGATCATACTCGAACACCAGTTCGACGTCAAGGACTTTTTTTCCGTTTCGTAACACCTATTCGTGATCGCAGTTGGTTACCTGCGCGCGGCGAAGTATCGGTGGTGACTGCGGTCTGTGACGTGACCGGAGGCGTTGGGTTCCCAACTGGGGTTTAGTTGCCAACTTGGCCACCGACTGCGTTCGAGGGCGCCTGTTGTGGCACGCTAAGCCTGTGGACACCGAGCATGTCGAAGCCGATCTAGACCTGACCAAGACTCTCTTTACTGAAGAGCAGATTCAAACCAGATTGGCCGAGATGGCGCGCCAAATCGAGGCCGATTACGACGGCCGCGAACTGCTCCTCGTCGGCGTGCTCAAGGGCGCGATCATGGTGATGGCCGACCTTTCGCGCTCGCTCAACCGCCACGTCGAGATCGACTGGATGGCGATTTCTTCCTACGCCGGCACTAAGTCTTCAGGCGTCGTTCGCATCCTTAAGGACCTCGACACCGACTTGGCCGGACGGCATGTGTTGGTCGTAGAAGACATCATCGACACCGGGCTGACGCTGTCTTGGCTGATCGCGAACCTACGTTCGCGCGGGCCAGCCTCAGTCGAAATTGCCACCCTTTTGCGCAAGCCAGAAGCGCTCGAAATGCCGGTAGAAGTCAAGTACGTCGGCTTCGACATCCCCAATGAGTTCGTGGTGGGCTACGGTCTGGACTTCAACGAGTCCTACCGAAATTTGCGCAGTATCGGCACACTTGCACCACACATGTATTCCTGAGCGGACCGGACGGATCACCCCTGCATGAACCTCAAGAACATCTTCAAGTCGCCATGGCTTTGGATCCTGCTGATTTCGGCAGTAGTAATTGGCGTGCTCAGTTTTTCGGGCAACTCCGACGGCTACAAGGAAGTCAAAACCGCCACGATGGTCGGCTACTTCAACGACGCCAAGGTCAAGACGGCGACGTTCACCGAGGGTGACCAAGAGATCCGAGCGACGTTGATCGACGGAGATAAAAAGGTCAAAGCCACCTGGCTGGGCGACCAAAGCAACACCTTGGTGACGCAGGCGCAGAAACTAGTCGACGAAGACAAGATGGACTCCTACAACGTCGAGGTGCCCAAGCAGAACACCCTGCTGTCGATGCTGTTCAGTCTGCTGCCGTTCGTGATCTTCATTTTGATCTTCTTGTGGTTGATGAACTCGATGCAGGGCGGCGGCGGACGGGTGATGCAGTTCGCCAAGTCCAAAGCCAAGCTGATGAGCAAGGACACCCCGCAAACCACCTTCGCCGATGTCGCCGGTTGCGACGAAGCGATTGAAGAACTCGGCGAAATCAAGGAGTTCTTGCAGGAGCCGGCCAAATTCCAGGCGGTCGGCGCAAAGATCCCCAAGGGCGTGCTGCTTTACGGCCCTCCCGGTACCGGCAAGACGCTGCTGGCTCGCGCAGTCGCTGGCGAGGCCGGTGTTCCGTTTTACTCGATCAGCGGTTCTGACTTTGTCGAAATGTTCGTTGGCGTCGGTGCCAGTCGCGTCCGCGACTTGTTCGAGCAGGCCAAAGAAAACGCCCCGGCGATCGTGTTCATCGACGAGATCGACGCGGTCGGTCGTCACCGTGGCACCGGCATGGGTGGCGGTCACGACGAGCGTGAACAGACCCTCAACCAGTTGTTGGTAGAGATGGATGGTTTCGATGTTCGCGGCGGCGTGATCTTGATTGCGGCCACCAACCGGCCAGACGTGCTCGACCCGGCGCTGCTTCGGCCGGGGCGATTCGACCGCCAGATCGGCGTCGAGGCCCCCGACTTGGCTGGCCGCACCCAGATCTTGAAGGTGCACGCCCGCGGCAAGCCAATGGCGCCAGAGGTGGACCTCGAAGCAGTCGCCCGGCGTACTCCTGGCTTTAGCGGCGCCGACTTGGCGAACGTGTTGAACGAGGCCGCGCTCCTGGCTGCGCGAAACAATGCCACCACGATTGACAACGCCTCTCTTGACGAAGCGATCGACCGCGTCATCTCCGGTCCGCAAAAACGCACTCGGTTGATGAACGAGCACGAGCGCCTAGTCACCGCCTATCACGAGGGCGGCCACGCACTTGTTGCGGCGGCGCTGCCGCAAAGCGACCCCGTGCACAAGATCACGATCTTGCCGCGTGGACGCGCGCTCGGCTACACGATGGTGTTGCCCGATGAGGACAAGTACAGCCAGTCTCGCGCCGAACTGCTGGACAAGTTGGCCTACATGCTCGGCGGCCGGGCGGCCGAGGAACTGGTGTTCCACAACCCCACCACTGGCGCGGGCAACGACATCGAAAAGGCCACGAACCTCGCTCGGGCGATGGTTACGCAGTACGGCATGAGCGAGCGCATCGGTGCGGTTCGGTTCGGCGAAGACAACAGTCAGCCGTTCCTTGGTCGCGACTTGGGGCACACCCGTAACTACTCCGAATCAGTTGCCTCCACGATTGACGAGGAGATCTCTTCGCTGATCGCGTACGCGCACCAAGAAGCCTTCGATGTTTTGGTCGAGAACCGGGACGTACTCGACGCGCTCGTGCTTGAACTGATGGAGAAAGAGACCCTCGACAAGGCGCAGGTTGCTCGCATCTTTGAGCCGTTGCGCCGTCGTGAAGTGCGTCCGGCTTGGACC
>JAPXRA010000225.1:0-3131 GCA_033813795.1 Aeromicrobium sp.
CGACAGATTCGGCAAGCCGACCAGTGGGGTGTGGCCGACCGAGTCGACCAGCGAGTCGTAGCGAGTCATCGCAGCGTCAGGCTGCTCCCCCGGCAACCGCCGGGAGGATGACGACACTGTCGCCGTCGCTGAGTTCGGTCGCAAGCCCGCCGGTAAAGCGGATGTCCTCGTCATTGACGTAGATATTTACGAACCGGCGCACCTCGGCACCGTCGAGCAGACGCTCGCGAATGCCTTCGTGGTTTGCTTCTAGGTTTTCGATCAACTCCGCGATCGAGGCACCGGCAGCCGAAACTGCGCGCTCGCCGTCGGTGTACGGGCGAAGGATCGTGGGGATTCGGACCTCAATGGCCATTAGGGGGCAACCTCTGTCTGTGAGTTTTGGGCTTCACTGGTGTAACGATCAACTACCTGAACTTCTTCCTCGGTGACTTGACCGTCAACGATTCGGTAGGAGCGAAAGTCAATTTCGGCACCGGGCGCATCAGCGCCGTCGCGCGTCGAAACCAGCACATAGTGCGCGCCCGGTTCGGCCGCCAAGTTCTGGTCGGTGCGCGAGGGATAGGCCTCAGTCGCGGTGTGGGAGTGATAAATCACCACCGGGTCTTCATCGTTGTCGTCCATTTCGCGATACAGCCGCAACAAGTCACCCGAATCGAACTCGTAGAACGTCGGCGACATGGCCGCATTCAGCATTTCGATGTGCCGGGTCGGCCGGTCCGATCCGGCCGGGCCGGCGATGATGCCGCAGGCCTCATCGGGGTGGTCGCGGCGAGCGTGGGCGATGATCGCGTCCACGTGCTCACGCAAAATTGTCAACACAATCGTTGATTCTATCGAGCGCTGCTAACGGCAGGTTTTACCCATCCGAACCTCGGACATCGGCCACACTCAGCAGGTCAAGCACACCCGACCAGGGTCTCTTGAACGAACCCGAGCCAGTCATACACGTCGGCCATCGCCACCACCGCCTGATCGGTATCTTCGGCTACCCGGTCGGCGTCTTCTTCGGTCTCGATGCCGAGGCGAACCGCCAGCGCCAACCGCACATCGGTCAGGGTGCGCAGCCACGCCAGCACTTGGGCGTCGTTCAGTTCGACCTCAACTGCCGGAGCGCCAAGTTCGAGTCCGCCCGCGTCGAGCGATTCGATCACCACCGAGGCGTTCTCAACCTTGCCGCTGGTGAGTGCCTGTTCGGTGTAGCGGCGAAACTCCGCCGACTCGTCCGGGTCGTCGCGGTAGGCGTCGGGCAGGAGCCTGGCCAACACTGGGTCTTCGGGTGGGGCGAGCGGGCCGCTCAGGCCAATCAACTGCGCCAGTGGGTCGGCCTCCGATGCCGACGGGGCGTTCCGGTCTTGCAGGAGTTCAACGATTTGGCGCACCAAGTTCGCCACCAGTTGGGCCTCGTTGAGTTGGAAACTCGCCACGACCGCCTCACGGCTTCGGCGTTGGAAAGGCTTCACACGTCGGTCCTTTCCAGCGTCGCCCAAAGGCCGTATTCGTGCATCGCTTGGACATGTCGTTCCTGCTCTTCGCGCCGCCCGCTGGAAACCACCGCTTTGCCGTCTTGGTGCACGGCCAGCATCAACTCGGTGGCCTTCTCCTCGGTGTAGCCGAAGTAGGTGCGAAACACGAACGCCACGTACGACATCAGGTTGACCGGGTCGTTCCACACGATCGTCACCCAGGGGTCTTCGAGTTGGATTTCGTCCCGGGTCTCGGGCTGCACCAACTCAACGGGTGCGGGCGCGGTCATTTACCCATTGTGCCCGCCAGGGGTTCAACCTTGAAAAACCCGACGGTGCACAGTTGAGGAATTTGCGGCAATTTCGGGGTTTGATCCGCAGCAATCGCTTCAACGACCGAGCACGACGTGCTTGGCGACGAAGTCGACGATGTCTTCGACTGCGTGGTTCGCAGCCGGCACGACGCCAGGCAGGCTCACGAACCCGTGGACTGCGCGGTCGTACTGGCGATATCTGACTGGCACGCCGGCGCGCTGCAAGGCCTGGCGGTAGTGCACCCCGTTGTCACGCAGGGGGTCGTGGTCGGCGGTCAAGATGAACGCCGGCGGCAGATCTGCATGTGACTGGGCGCGTAGTGGCGAGGCCAGCGGGTCTAGCGTGCCGTAGGCGTCGCCGAGGTATAGCCGGACAAACGTGGCCATCGCGGCTGCGCTCAGCACCGGCTTGTTCGGCATCTGTAACTCCGAAGCGAACTTTTCATACATTTCCACTGCCGGATAGATCAGCACCTGCGCGCGCAGGTCCAGCCCGCCTTCGTCTCTGGCGCGAAGCGCGGCCACCGCGGCTAGGTTGCCGCCAGCGCTATCACCCGACACTGCCATTCGGCCCGGGTCGAGGCCGAGCTTGTCGGCCCGATCGGCCAGCCAGTGCAAGGTTTCCCAAGTGTCATCGACGGCGGCCGGGAACGGTTTTTCGGGCGCGAGCCGATACGAGGGCGAAATCACCACCGCGCCCGTGCCAGCCGCGATGCGTGAGGTCAGCCAAGCGGTCTGGGCCGGCTCGCCTTGCAGCCAGCCTCCGCCGTGGAAGTGGACTACCACCGGACGTTTTCCGCCGGTCCCGGTTGGCCGGTGAACTAGGGCACGCAGCGTGCGGCCTTTGAGCGAGATCTCGATTTCCTCGGTGCGAACCCGTCGGTCTGGTTTGCCGAACACAATCCGACCGGCCGGTGAGTTCATCAACCGGGTTCGGTCGGCACGCACCGCCGCATAGTCGGTGGCTTCTTCAACCGGGGTTGCCAGTTGTTTGAGGATTTCGCCGAACGCCCACGTGTGTGGTTTGAGTCTCAAAGTCACCGATCCAGCCTAAGGCTTCACTCGCTGGTTCTGACCCGAATCAGCTTCGTCAGCCGGAGGCGCGCAGGGCCCAGTCACGCAGGGTGTCGATCCGGCGCTGCAACTGGTCGGTGGTGGCTGAGGCGGCGGCCGGGCCACCGCACTCTTTGCGCAGTCGATTGTGGGTGACGCCATGCGGACTGCCGGTGCGGTGATGCCAGGCGGCCACCAGCGAGTTGAGTTCGCGGCGCAGCTCCGCGCGACGTTCGTACTGCACATCGGCCTCGGCCTGAGCCGGTCGCGGTTTGCGAGAACGGGCGCTGCGCAACAG
>JAPXRA010000226.1:0-3124 GCA_033813795.1 Aeromicrobium sp.
GTCTGGTCGGGCGGCTCGTTCGTCTACGTGCCTAAGGGCGTTCACGTCGACATTCCGCTGCAGGCCTACTTCCGGATCAACACCGAGAACATGGGCCAGTTCGAGCGCACCTTGATCATCGCCGACGAAGACTCCTACGTTCACTACGTCGAAGGCTGCACCGCGCCGATCTACAAGTCGGACTCGCTGCACAGCGCCGTCGTTGAAATCATCGTGAAGAAGGGCGCCCGCGTCCGCTACACCACGATTCAGAACTGGTCGAACAACGTCTACAACCTGGTGACCAAGCGCGCCGTGTGCGAAGCCGGCGCCACCATGGAATGGGTCGACGGCAACATCGGCTCGAAGATCACGATGAAGTACCCGGCGGTCTATCTGATGGGCGAGCAGGCGCGCGGCGAGACGCTCTCGATCGCATTCGCCGGCGAGGGCCAGTACCAAGACACCGGCGCGAAAATGGTTCACGTCGCGCCGAACACGTCCAGTTCGATCCTGAGTAAGTCGGTCGCCCGCGGCGGCGGACGCACCTCCTACCGCGGCCTGCTGCAGGTCAACGAAGGCGCCTACGGCTCAGCCAGCACGGTCAAGTGTGACGCTTTGCTGGTCGACCAGATCAGCCGCTCGGACACCTACCCCTACGTTGACGTTCGCGAAGACGACGTCACCCTCGGCCACGAGGCAACCGTCTCGAAGGTCAGCGACGATCAGCTCTTCTACTTCATGCAACGCGGAATGGAAGAGGACGAGGCCATGGCGATGATCGTTCGCGGCTTCGTCGAGCCGATCGCTCGCGAACTACCCATGGAATACGCGCTGGAACTCAACCGGCTAATCGAACTGCAGATGGAGGGCGCGGTCGGATGACACTCGCCAATGCTCTTGAACTAGAACACGTCGAATCGCACCTTCACCCGGAGCCGTCGTACGACGTCGCCGATCACCCGGTGCCCACTGGCTTCGAGGAAATCTGGCGGTTCACCCCGCTTAAGCGGCTGCGCGGCTTGTTGGACGGAAACGCCTCCAGCGCGCACCTGCAGTGGAAGGACGAACTCCCGCAGGGAGTCACCCTGACCACGATCTCCACTGACGAGGCCAAAGTGCTCGGCGGGATCGCGCCACTGGATCGCCTAGCTGCACTTGCCGTTCAAAACGCCGGCGGGGCAGCCTTACTGACGATCGACGGCGAACTGGACTCACCGGCTCGAATCACCTTGTCGGGCGCGGGCATCGACGAGACCGTCTGGGGCCACATCGTGGTCAAGGTCGCCCCGTTCGCCAAGGCGACGATCCTGTTCGATCACGTTGGCGCTTCGACTTATGCGGCGAACGTGACCTACCTGGTCGGCGACGGCGCGCAACTCGACGTAGTCAACTTGGCCGATTGGGACGACGACGCGGTGCACAGCGTGCAAAACGGCATCACCGTTGGCCGCGACGCCACCGTTCGCTTCTTCGAGTTCACCCTCGGCGGCGATCTGGTGCGCTCCTCGACCAACGTCGACTACCGCGGCACCGGCGGCAGCGTTGATCTACTCGGCATTTACTTCGCCGACGCCGGTCAGCACTTTGAACACCGTCAGTTCGTCGACCACACCGCACCCAAGACCCGCAGCAACGTCGAATACAAGGGCGCGCTGCAAGGTCAGGACGCGCACACGGTTTGGGTTGGCAACGTGCTGATCCGCAAGGTCGCCGAAGGCATCGACACTTTCGAGCAGAACGACAACTTGGTTTTGACCGACGGCGCCCGCGCTGACTCGGTGCCGAACCTCGAGATCGAAACCGGCGACATCGCCGGCGCCGGACACGCCTCGACCACCGGCCGGTTCGACGACATGCACCTGTTCTACCTGCAAAGTCGCGGAATCGATCCGACCGAAGCTCGCCGCTTGGTCGTGCATGGCTTCTTCAACGACATCATTCGCCGGATCGGGGTCGAAGACCTGCAAGAGCGACTCATGTCAGCGATCGAGTCCGAGCTGGCCACGGTTGTGGGCACGCCGGAGGCGCTGCAGTGACCAAGTACAAGGTGGCTGCGTTAGCCGAACTGCCGGACGGGGCCGCTTGGGCCACCGAGGTGGACGGCCACGATCTTGCCCTAGTACGTGAAGGCGACACGGTCTACGCCATCGAAGACTGGTGCTCCCACGGGGAGATTCCACTGTCTGACGGTGACGTCGACTTGGCCGCCTGCGAGATCGAGTGTTTCTTGCACGGCTCGCGTTTCAACCTAAAGACCGGTCAACCGACCTGCCTGCCGGCCACCGAACCGGTCCCCGTCTACCAAACGACCATCGAGGGTGACGACGTCTACGTCGAGATCCCGGCAGCGAAATGAGCAGAGAGAACAACTTATGAGCACCCTAGAAATCAAGAACCTTCACGTTTCAGTCGCCACCGAAGACGGCGACAAGGAAATCTTGCGCGGCGTGAACCTGACCATCAACTCCGGCGAAGTCCACGCGATCATGGGCCCGAATGGTTCGGGCAAGTCGACGCTGGCGTACTCGATCGCCGGTCACCCCAAGTACACCGTCACCGAAGGCGAAGTGCTGCTCGACGGCGAAAACCTGCTGGAGATGAGCGTCGACGAGCGTGCCCGTGCCGGCCTGTTCTTGGCGATGCAGTACCCGGTGGAAGTGCCCGGCGTTTCGGTGGCGAACTTCCTGCGCACCGCCAAGACCGCGATCGACGGCGAAGCGCCGAAGCTGCGTACCTGGATCAAGGACGTGAACTCGGCGCTGGAGCGGATGACGCTCGACCCGACGTTCGCGCAGCGTTCAGTAAACGAGGGCTTCTCCGGTGGCGAGAAGAAGCGCCACGAGATTGCCCAACTTGAGTTGTTGAACCCGAAGTTTGCTGTGCTCGACGAAACCGACTCCGGCCTAGATATCGACGCGCTGCGCGTGGTTTCCGACGGCGTCAACCGCTACTCGGCTCAGGGCGATCGCGGCGTCCTGCTGATCACCCACTACACCCGAATCTTGAACTACATCATGCCCGACTACGTGCACGTGTTCGTTGCCGGTCGCTTGGTTGAAACCGGCGGCAAAGAACTGGCAGACCAGCTCGAAGCCGAGGGTTACGACAAGTTCGTCAAGGCTTCGGTCTGAGGAGAACGATG
>JAPXRA010000227.1:0-3122 GCA_033813795.1 Aeromicrobium sp.
CGTCTACGAGGTACTGCGGCACACCCTCGACCTTGGAAAGATCCCCCTGATGGCGCAACAGATCATCGCGCACATCCTCCCAAAGGCCGAGTTCTTGTAGGTCGGCCACGAGGTTGCGGTTGACTTCCAAGAATTTGCCGGCGCTGGTAGCGCGAGCAAAAATCTGGCTGAACTGCGGATCTAGGCCGGGCGTGGTCCCGGCCACCAGTCCGATCGAGGCAGTGGGCGCGATCGCCATCAGGGTCGAGTTGCGCATCCCGCCGGCAACCTTTTGCCGAAGGGAGTTCCAGTCCAGCCGCTCGCTGCGGTCCAGGTCTACGGCGACACCGCGGTCTGCTTCCAGATCGGCCAAGGTGTCGATCGGCACCTTGCCCAGGCTCCAGCCGGAGCCTTCGAAGTTCGGGTAGGCGCCACGTTCGCCGGCCAGCCCGGCCGAAGCGTCGATCGCGTGCCAGCTGATGAACTCCACTAGCCGGTCGATCAGGTCGTAGGCCTGTTCGGATTCATACGACCAGCCGAAGCGTTCAACAATGTCGGTGAACCCCATCAGGCCTAGGCCGAGAGCCCGGTTCTGTTCGTTGGAGTGTTCGGATTCGGGCACCGAACTGATGGTGATGTCGATCAGGTTGTCGAGTTGACGCACCGCTCGCCTAGTCGAGGCGGCGAGTCGGTCCCAGTCAATGGTCGCCTCGGCGTGCCGGCCGCTCACATGCCGCGAAAGGTTGATCGAAGCGAGGTTGCAGACCGAAATATTGTCGCGGTCTTGCGGCAGGGTGATCTCAGTGCACAGGTTCGACAGGTGAATCGTGCCGGTGTTGTTGTTGAGCGCCCGAGTGTTGATCGAGTCTTTCCAGGTCAGCCACGGGTGGCTGGTGGACTGCAAAGTCACCAAGATCGCCCGGTACTGCTCGCGGGCGCCCATCTTCTTAAACCGCAGCTCACCGCGTTCTGCCATCTCGGCGTATTGGGCGTA
Source organism: Aeromicrobium sp. (assembly GCA_033813795.1). Classification (GTDB taxonomy): domain Bacteria; phylum Actinomycetota; class Actinomycetes; order Propionibacteriales; family Nocardioidaceae; genus Aeromicrobium. Next base: position 974 of record JAPXRA010000227.1, read on the forward strand.
GCGCTGACTGAACGCCTTGCCGGTCAACTCGACGAGGTCCGGCACGTCCAGCGGGTCCAATAGGTACCACGGCTCGTCGCTGGCGACTCGCTTCATGAACTCGTCGCTGATCCACACCGCGGTGTTGGCAGTGCGAGTCCGCCGATACGGGTCGCCAGAGTTTTGCCGCAGATCGAGGAACTGCGCGAAATCTAGGTGCCAGTTCTCCATGTAGAAGCACAAGGCGCCGAACTTCTTGCCGCCGCGACTGATCGCGCGCAGGGTCGAATCGATCGTGTGCATGAACGGGATCGGGCCGGTGCTGGTGGTGTTGTTGGACCTGATCGGTGAGCCTTCAGAACGCAGTTTGGTCACCGAAAGGCCAATGCCGCCGGTGCCTTTGGTCAGCCACATCACGTCGCGCACGCTCTTGGCGATGTGCTCGATGTCGTCTTCCATCTGCATCACGAAGCAGTTCGAGAGCTGGGAGTACGCGGTACCGGCGTTCACCAGCGTCGAGCCCGCCGCCAAGTACTCCAGCCGCGACATCGAGTCGTAGAACTCCAGCGCTGCGGCAGTCGGGTCGTCTTCGTTGAGCGACAGACCCATTGCAACGCGCATCCAAAAGAACTGCGGAGTCTCCAACGGGGTGCCGTCGGGTTCGGCGATCATGTAGCGCGTTCGCATGGTTTGGGCGCCGATGTAACGCAACAGGTCATCTCGGTCCGGGTCGAGCGCCGAGCCGAGTCTGGGTAGATCGAATAGTTCGGTCAGTCGGGCGTCAAGCAAACCGAGTTCGACACCGCGAGTGATCGACTGGACAAACGCCGGTCCGCAAAGCGCGATTACTTCATCTCGGGTGACGCCTTCGCCAAAGATTTTCTTGTAGAGGCTCTTGATCAGAAGTCGCGAAGCGATCGTGTCGAACGCCGGATCGTCCTTGACGTTTTGCAAGGCGACATGGACAACTGCCTCGTCGAGTTGTTCACTGCTGATGCCGTCGAACAGGGTGATTTCCAGTTCGGCACGAAGTTGGGTGGCGTGGGTTACCGGGTCCGGCAGGCCAAAGGCGGCCTCCTCGATCGAACGGGCGATCTCGTAGCCGTCGTACTGGACTTTGGATCCGTCGCGCTTGACGACGTGAATGTTGCTGGACATCTGCTCACCCCTCGTGAACGTTTGCGAACGCAATCCGCTTTGGCGAAGGGAGGCGAGGGTACGCCGACAGGTGTCGACCTAGCCCTGGACCTTCCCACGAGGTCGCGGACCCCAGCCGACGTCTGGTCGACTAGGCACTGGCAGGTCTTCGGACTCGTGGGCGCATTTCTACCTACTGGGTGTCGCTTCCCAGACCATTTGGTCCAGTGCTTTTGACACCGTTCGTTCCCACTTACCGCTGCGGGGCAGTCCCGGATTTACACCGGGTTCCCTCTTGCGACGACTCTTGTTTAGGGAGCCGAACCAGCTGCTGCGACCACCATATACGGAAATCACACCGCTGTAAGCCACTACATCTAGTTTTTATTCAAACGCTGGTCTAATTTCGCCGACGGGCTCGCCGCCACCGAGAATCGTTCGAGTTCGCAGTGCGGCGATCGCAAGTTCGTCGGTGCCAATTCCGCTAGTAGCACCGAGGTGATCTAAGGCCGCCACCAGTGCGACCGCCAATGGCCGTTCGGCGCCGTCACGGATCTTCAACGCGACTGCTCGACCGTCGGCCAGTCCGGCCGCATAAACGCCGTCCGCGCCATCTTTGGCCACCAGTCCGTCGATCGCGCGCATCAAGGTGGTGGTCGGCCGATTGCTGCCCGCGATCAGGAAGGGGTGGGCCCGCATCGCTTGAGCCACTCTCGCTTCGGCCGAATCGGTCGCGTTCGCAGGAGAGGTCAACCGGGCGAAGGCGGTCGCAAGGCCGAGGAGTGTGGTGGCAAAAAGTGGCGCACCGCAGCCGTCAGCGGTCGTACCCAAAAGTGGCCCACCGGTGAACTCCGCGAGCGTGGCCGCAATCGCCTGCTGCAGTGGGTGTTCTGGCTGCAAGTAGGTGTCGATGTCCCAACCTGCAGTTACGCAAGTCAGCAACATGGCGGCGTGTTTTCCCGAGCAGTTCTGGGTGATGGATTCGGCCTTGCCGCCGGCGGCGAGCCACTCGCGATTGGCAGCACTCCCCCAC
>JAPXRA010000228.1:0-3092 GCA_033813795.1 Aeromicrobium sp.
TCGCGGGCGGCAACGTCGTCGATGATGGCCACAGCCACTCCTCGGTGAAAGATAAGGGTTGAATCAGCAAAGCAGCACCAAGCCTAACGCCGCGGTGTTTTACCGTGGATCTGGCTCGCCGCAGCAAGCTATTTGGCTGCGTCGGCTTGCGCGTGGCGGACCAGCGCTGAGCGCAGTTCGGCTTCCGGATCCAAACTGGCAGCCCGCGCTTGGGCCACTAGGCGTAGCAGTTGTGAACCCAGATCGTCACCGACAATTTCGCCCTCGGTTCGGTCCAGCACCTTAATCGCGGCCAGCAAGGCTGGCATCTGCGCACTTAGCTCGGCTAACGCCCCGCCTGATCGCGCCGGGCGACTCGAAGCTCGCTCGGCCTTCAGTCGCTGCCAGTTCGCATCGATTTCTTCCACCGAAGAAACTGAAGTTTCACCGAACACGTGCGGGTTGCGGTGGATGAGTTTTTCGGTGATCGCGGCGATTACGTCGCTGATCGTCCAGCCTTCGTCATCGGATTCTGCGATGGCAGCGTGGAACACCACCTGCATCAGCAAGTCGCCCAACTCGTCAACCAGATGCGCGCTGTCGCCAAGATCTATCGCCTCGGCGACCTCAAAGGCCTCTTCTATGACATACCGGCGAAGCGACTGGTGAGTCTGTTGCTGCGTCCAAAGGCACTCGTCGCGCAGTCGCCCCATCACCTCAACTAGGCGGTCGAAGTCACCGGCCACGAAAAGTCAACCGATCAGGAGGACTTGCACTGCAACGCTTGAGGCAGGCTTGCCGGATCTGTATTTTCAAGCGCAGAAATCGACGTCGAAAGCGAACCGGTCTGCGAGGTCTGCTCAAGTCCGTCACTTAGCCCAAACCGCGGGTCAACCTTCAGGTCTTGACCTTCGAACTGCTTCATCAGCAGTTCGAAGCCTGCCTGAGCCAACTGATTCTGGTCTTGGGACTTCACGCCGGCTTCGGCGGCAATTTTTGCGGCGATTGCGCTCGTTCGCTGGTTGCGTTCGATCAGTTCAATAATCTGATCGGCTTCATCGCCAAAGATTTCTTTGATCTGTTTCAGGTCTGCCGTAGCCAAACTCTGCGGCTGGATGTCATAGCCGGCCTTCTTCGCGATCGAGTCGGCCCTAGCCGCGACGATCAGTTCGGTTAGCGCTTGGCGACGGATCATCGCGTTATCTAGCGAGGTGGTGCCCTGCTGCTGCGCGCTCATCAGCGAAATCAAGCAATAGGAGTCGGCGTAATCGTTGGCCTTGGCCATCGAAATTCGAGTCCCGTCCACGACCGCGGCCGCACCAGGATTTACCGGGCCGCAGGCGGCCAACAACAACGCGGACATGCCAAAGGCAAGCAGACGAGTTTTCGACATGGTGCCAGCGTACTGGGCCGGTCGATTCACTTGCGGGCAACGGGTCGCTACCATCGGCGCATGCGAATACCGATTCGACCAGTCAGGGGACGCTGGCCGAGTTGGCTGGAGTCGGTTAAGCCACTGAAGCGATTCTTTCGGTTGGATCCGTTGATAATTCTTGACGACTCAGCAACTCCAGAGGCGTTTCGTGAGGCGATGAGTTCCATCTACGTCGGTGGAACGATCAAGATCACGGGATCAACACGGCATCCGCAAACCGATCAGTTGTTGATTGACACTGTTGACTTGTCTCAGGCACGGATCGCAGATATTGGCGCCTCTGATGGCTCCACCTCGGTTGACCTAATTACTCGGGTGGGCCAGTTCGCCGAATACGTCATCGCTGACTTATATCTGACTCTTCGGGCCGTGCGGGTGGGCAAGCGCGTATTGCTTTTTGATCAGGGCGACAGCTGCGTCCTAGTCGGCGGACCTCGAGTTAGTGCCTGGCCAGCTCTCTCCAAGCCAATTGCCGCCCTCTACCGACGAACCATCAGCCGAGGGGAATCTGCCCTGAGCCGAGGCGAGTTCACCGAGGTCTTGCTGCTGAACCCGGAAACACGTCGACTTATCGCTTCGGATCCGCGAGTCACTTACCGCACCCACGACGTGTTCAACCAATGGGAAGGACCGGCGCCAACGGTGGTGAAAGTGGCAAACCTCTTGCGCCGGCTTTACTTCAGCGATGCAGATTTGTCCCGGGCCTTGGCCGCGATCCATGCCAGCGTCCCAGTTGGCGGACACCTCATGATCGTCGACAATCCGCGGCTAGCAGACCCGACCCCCCGCGCCGGAATTTGGCTGCGAGAGCCGACCGGATTCACCGAGATTGCTCGCGTCGGCAAACCCGAGATTGCCGATCTCGTGAGCGCGTTTGAGGCCAAGAATGTCTAAGGCGCCCTCGGTCACAATCGCGGTGTTGACCTACCTGCGACCAGATGACATAGGCGCGGCCCTGCCACGACTACTCGAACAGGCTCAAAAATATGGTGGTCGCGCCCAGATCCTAGTGGTCGACAATGACCCCGAAGGGTCAGCAGAGTCGATGGTAAGCAAGTTCGCTGGCGCCCAGTTGCACTACGTCGTCGAACCCACCCCAGGCATAGCGGCTGCCCGAAACCGGGCGATCAACGAATCTGAAACTGACTTGCTGGTGTTCATCGATGATGACGAACGACCGACGCCCGACTGGCTAAGGCACCTAGTCACTACCTTTGAAAAGCACCCCGCGACCTTTGGCGTGGCCGGCTCGGTCCAGTCCGAATTCGCCGGAGAACCAGACCCGTGGATCATTGCCGGTGGGTTCTTCGAACGGCTGAATCCACCTACCGGGACCCAACTCCAAGCCGTGGCAACCAACAACCTTCTACTTGACCGACGTGTGTTGATGTCCACTGGACTTCGGTTTGACGAAGAGTTCGGCCTCTCCGGTGGTTCCGACACAATGTTCAGCCACCAGGCACGGCAACTTGGTCTGAACTTCAGATTCTGTCGCGAGGCCCTAGTTCACGACGTAGTCCCGGCCGAACGGATGACGCGACAGTGGTCTCGCAATCGCTCCTATCGCATGGGAAACTCTTGGTCTCGCACCAGTCTTGCGGCCGAACCCAGCAGGTTCGGTCGGGCCGCGATCAGGCTCAGGTACACCGCTGGTGGCGCAGCCCGAGTCGTCTCTGGT
>JAPXRA010000229.1:0-3084 GCA_033813795.1 Aeromicrobium sp.
CATCGAGGTTCTTACTTCAACCGTCGACTTGGCGACCTTGACCTTCGAGTCGCCGCACGCGGCCAAGTCGATCGGTGCGCCGGCCGCTAACGAATCACGCGAAACCGGTCCGCCAAAACGAACTTGTCGCCCGCCGATCGTGATCGTCATACAAGCCAGTTCCACTTCGGCCGGCTTAGCCTCGATGGCGGTCCAGTCGAACTGCGGCACCTGCCAGCTTTTGCTGGCGTCTTTGGCGTAAAACTGCAGCACAAACTGCTCAGATTTCAGGTCCAAGGTTCCACCGCTTGGGGAAAGTTTGGCGGTGCGACCGCCGGCCGACACGGTGATTGCGGTTAATCCGGTGCCCGCGCCCGAAAGTTTTCCGAATTCGGTCGGCTTTTCGAAGTCGACCGTCACCGTAGCTGACCGGACTCCGGCCGGCACCTGCCAAGCGGTCTCGGGATCGGCGTCAAAGGACGCCCCCGGGCGGTCTTTGGCCGAAGTGGTGGCCAGATCGGACTGGAACTGCACCGGCGCGTCGAGCAGGTCGTTCAACCGCTCCCCTGGGTTCGCCCGGACCCGCAAACCTACGGCGGCGTCAGCCGCAGCAGCTGAGTCAAAGGTCCAGTTCGGACTGATCGGGTCTTCGGCCAGCGGGCTAAGCAGCACTTGCCCCGAGCTCAGATCGACTGACCCTGCCAAGGCGATCCGCGAGCCCATTTGGTGGGCCGAACTGGAGATTTCGGCGAGCCCGCGAACCAACTCGCGGTTTGCCTTAGGCAACACGACCTTCAGTTCAGAAACTGGCTGCTCGCCCAAATCGAGTTTCGCTTGCCCGGCGTTGAACTTCACTTGGCGGCGCGAACTGGTCTTGCCAGACTTCACCACAAGGTCAACGTGGGCCAGTTCGGTCGAACCCGGCGCTTGGGTCAACGTCAGCGTGCCCAACTTCGTCTGCTCAACATACTTCAACTTCAACCAGCCGGTCTTAGCTTCATCGGTGAGCCATGCGGTCGCAGGGTCTTGATCGATCGCGGCTGCCGGACCAGCCGCTGCGCCAGAAAAATGGCGGGCAAACGGGTCACTGCCGCTGCTGCTGACCTGCACATCCGCTAGACCGATCCACTCACGAACGGGCTGGTTTTGAACTTCGCCGGCCGGCGGCAGGTCCTTCGAGCCGATAACCAGCGCAGAGGTGTCGGCGGCGGTGAGGGTCGGCCCATAGGCCAACTGCGTCGGCCGGCCACTGTTGAACTGTCGCCATCGCAGCGAGTCTGTCAGCACGTCCGCGAGTTCTGCGCCGGGCTGCACTGTCACCGCTTGGCTCGCCGTCAGCGACTGATCGGCGAGGTCAAGCAGCGCTTCTGGCCCGCCCGCGACCGTCAGCTTGTCAGCCGAATAGATGCTCACTGGTTCAACCTTGCCGTCGCCGACCTGCCACAGGGTTAGGTCACCAAAACGCTGGAGACGGGTGAACCCGGTTGATGCCGCGAGCGTGCGTTCGACCTGCTCTGCCGGCCGAGCCTGGACCAGCGAAAGCACCCCGTGACGCACCACCACTCGGGCTACTCCCATCCGCCGCAGCGTCTGCGCTAGGCCAGGTTGGGTGGCGCCGGTAGCGACGGCGTCGTCGATCGCATCGAGAAGTCGGGTGGCGCCAGGGTGACCAAGCGGAGCGGCCGCGCGAACCACAATCGGGGATTTGGCCAAGGCCGATAGCGGCTCGTCTGAAGTCTTGCCCCACCCGAACTCGGCCGTCCGGGCCGCTGGCAGCACCAGGGTGGACCCGCCGTTTTGGTCAGCGAGTTGATCGATCTGATCGGCGGCCAAGGTCCAACTGCGGGGTATCTGACGGTAGGAGTTGGCGTCACCGGCGCGACCCGCCCAAAGCGACATGGGGCTGAGCAGGGCCGCGACCAAAACCACCACTGCGCCCAGGCGAACTGCCCGGCGCGGCGAGAGGCGAAGTTGACTAAGCAAATAGGCCACGCCGAGGGCAAATGGCAAGCGAACCAGTGGGTCGGCCTTGTGAACGTTTCGAAGTGCCGCCCCAGCCCCGTCGAGGAATGCCCGAACTGGCTCGGCCACCAATGACCCGGCAACTTGGCCGTGCCCCAGCACCATGAGCGCAACACCGAACACTGCCGAAAGCACAGCGAACCGGGCAACATGACGCTTGCTTGGGTCACGGCTCAGCAAGATCAATCCGGCCACGGCAGCGCCAGCGATCAGCGTGCTGGTCAAGATCGCCACGAGCCCTTGCGCCTGAACCCAACCGGCCTGCCAGATCGGGTGGGACTGCGAATCGAGGATGTAGGCGATCCAGTGGTCCGCCCCACGCAAAACGTTTGGCACTGAGGTGACGGCGGTAGTTATTCGGGCGGTCTCGATGAAGTCGAGGAACGGGTAGCCGAACTGCGCCAGTACGAACAGCGGAATCAGCCACCAGGCGGCCCCGAGCACCACCGCAGCCAGCCAAAAGGCCACCGCGCGAATCGGTCGAGCACTTCTCGGAGCGGTGAGCAGCAGAAAGAACGGCAACCCCAGCACCACCGCTGATGCGGTCGCGTTGACGCCGCCAAGAGAAATCGTCAACAGCGAAGTGATCGCTGCGGCACGGACAAGTTGAGCCGTGCTGGTTCCGGGACGCACCATCGACCAAGCGACTAGGACAAACCAAGGCGCCAAAGCACCTGGCCACGCCTCCACCGAGATCTGCGACAGCACCGAAAGCACGCGCGGCGCGAGGGCGTAAAGCGCGGCGGCGACCAGAGCGAGATCAGAACTCAGTCCAACTACGCGCCGAGCGACGAAATAGGTGCCGCCGAAGGCGGTAACGAGCAGGACGCTCCACCAGACTCGCTGCGCGGCCCAATCGCTGAATGTCAGGCTGTCGGCCAGGGCCATAATCGGCCCGAGCGGGAGCAGGTAGCCGTAAGCCTGGTTTTGCAGTTCACCCAAACCGGCGTGGGAGTTCCACGCTTCCAGCGCCCGCGACAAATACAGCCAAGGCGAAACGGTCAGGTCGAGTTTGGTGTCCGGTTGGACTTTGCCGGGGGCGATCAGCCAAGGCAGCAGCGCCACCAGCAATGTGCTGAAGAC
>JAPXRA010000230.1:0-3065 GCA_033813795.1 Aeromicrobium sp.
ACCTTGAACAACGCTGTCGTTACGGGCAACACGATCACTGCGCGTCGCACTCAACTGCAGGCCCTCTTCACCGAGACAACTGCGTTCGCGGCATCGGCGCAGTCGCTGGTCGACAAGACCGGAGGCGACTTCATCACGCTTTCAAAAGAATCGCGTCCAACGTTGGAACTGCTCGACCAGTACGCACCCACCCTGGGCTGTGTGCTGGCCAGCATTGACGAACTGAAGCCGGCAATCGACAACACGTTCCGGAACAAGCGCGCACATGTGAGCGTCCAGTTCGCCGCGCGTTCGCCGCGCCAATACGGCAGTTCGGATAAGCCGCGGGCGGTAACAGGTGACTCGAAGTCGGCGCGGCCAAGTTGCGCAACCTTGCCGACCACCAACTACAACGGGAAGCGGCCCGCACCTGGCATTAGTGATGACATGCTGCGAGCACTTGGCATCGACGGTGACTTGGGCAAGCGAACCGCATTGGTCGGCGCGGCAAAGTCTTCTGCCGTAGTTGGCAGCGATCTTGAGGCCGACCAGATTGATGCAGTGGTGGCGGCAGCGCTCGGCGTTGATCCGCAAGACGTCCCTGATGTGGCCCAACCGTTGTTCGGCCCAGTCCTACGTGGCGCGGAGGTGAGCTTCTCATGAGCCGTACTGGATTAGACCGCGAAACCGGGATTGCTTTTAGCAAGCTACTGACGTTCTTGATCGTCACTGGCTTGCTGACCGCGCTGCTCGTGGTGCTCATCGGAAACATCTCCTTGGGCAAAACTAAGGAGTACCGACTGATTTTCAGTGACGCGACGAGTTTGGTTAAGGGCGACGACTTGCGCATCGCCGGTGTTCGGGTCGGCAACGTCAAGGAAGTGAACGTCCACTCCGGTTCGAGTGCCGAGGTCATTGTTGGCGTCGACTCGGACGTGACTTTGTCGCGCAACACCGATGCGACCTTGCGTTACCGAAACATGATTGGCCAGCGCTACATCTCGCTAAGTGAAGGAACTGGTGGTTCGAGCGCCGTTCTCAAGCCTGGTGAAACGATCGGTTTGGACCGGACCACACCCGCGTTGGACCTAACCGACCTGTTTGGTGGATTCCAGCCCCTGTTTGATGCCCTTTCCCCAGAAGACACCAACAAGTTGGCTTATGAGTTGATCCAGGTGTTCCAAGGCGAGAGTGGCACGGTCGAATCGCTGCTTTCTCACACTGCTTCGCTCACTCAGACGCTGGCTGATCGCGACGAGTTGATCGGTTCGGTGATTGAGAACCTGACTTCGGTCCTGACGTCGTTCAATGAACGCGACACTGAGCTTTCCACCACGATTTCGACTCTGCAGCAGTTGATTTCGGGCTTGAAGGAAGACCGCGGCGTGCTCACCGGTTCGCTCGATGACATCGCCTCGGTCACTAACGAGACCGCTGGCCTGCTGCAGGAAGCTCGGCCGGCGTTGACCGACGACATTTCGCACCTTCGTCGCTTCACGGCGAAGATCGGCACGAAACAGGCGAGGAAAGATCTCGACGACACCTTGGCGATCATGCCGATCAAGATCGACCGCTTGGGGCGCACCGGCGAATACGGCTCGTTCTTCAACTTCTTCATCTGTGATCTGGGCGTTAACGGCAAGGTACCCTCCCTCAGTGGCGTTCCGGGCTGGGAATCCTCGCGTTCGTTCAAGACCACCAAACGGGTCACCGTTACCGGATCGGGCGTGAATCGATGCAAGTAAAAAAGCGTAGAGAGTTCAAGCCTTTTCGCGAGCGCAACGCCGCGGTGGTTGGCGCCATCAGTCTGGCGGTAATCGCAGCCATGCTTATGCTCGCCACCCAGGTGAGCAACCTGCCGATCATCGGCGGCGGCCCGAAGTATGCCGCCGAGTTCACCGAGGTCGGCGGGCTCAAGAAGGGTGACGATGTTCGCCTGGCCGGTGTCTTGGTCGGCGAGGTTGACGACCTAGAACTTCGCGGCGATCGAGTTCGCGTGATCTTCCGAGTCAAGAAAGAACGTGACCGGCTCACCAGCGGCACCAACGCCTCGGTCCGGATCAAATCTCTGCTTGGCACGATGTACATCAGTTTGGAGCCCGAAGGCGGTGGCCAACTGGAAAAGGGCGCGGTCATCCCGACCTCGCGCACCCGAGCGCCATACGACATCGTTCAGGCTTTCTCTGGCTTGACCGAAACGACCAACGAAATCGATCAAGAGCAACTCGCGCACGCACTCAACACGATCGACGACATTGCTGCGAAGTCGCCCAAGGAGTTCCGCGCTGCGGTCTCGGGAGTCTCAGCACTCTCGGCCAACCTTGCCGCCCGCGACAAAGAAATCGAAACCTTGCTGAAGAACATCGACGGCGTTTCCGGTGTACTTGCAGATCGAAACACCGAGTTCGTCAAGCTTTTCAACGACGGCACGGTCCTGTTCGACGCCTTGACGGCTAGGCGCGACGCCATTCATGCGGTTCTTGTCGGAATCACTGAGATGTCTCAACAGATCGACGGTCTGGTCGTTGACACCCGCGCCGATCTCAAACCGGCACTGACGCAGTTGGCGAATGTGGTCGACGTCTTGCGCAAGAACGAGAAGAACATCCAGTCGGCAATTGATCAGTTGCCGGCGTACTACGCGATGGTTGCAAACAACAGCGCAAACGGCCCGTGGTTGGACAGTTACATCTACAACCTCCTCAGCATCTTGGGATTGGAGGGCGGACTATGACGAACGCTTTAAGCAAGATCAATCTGTCTGGCCGGTTCGCCAAAATTGTTGCGGCTATCGTCCTGGCGGTTCTGGTGGGCGGCGCGGCCAAGCTCGGGCTGGAGCAGCGCGACAACGAGATCACGGTCGACTTTGACCGGACCGTATCGCTCTACGAAGGTTCAAAGGTCCGGATTCTGGGCGTTGACGTTGGACGAGTCACCAAGATCCGTCCACGTGGCAGCATCGTTCGCGTAACGATCAGTTGGGAAGCAAAGTACGACATCCCGGCCGATGCGAAAGCCGTCGTGGTCTCGCCTTCGGTAGTAGGCGACCGGTTTGTTCAGTTGGCACCGGCCTACACCTCGGGTCC
>JAPXRA010000231.1:0-3048 GCA_033813795.1 Aeromicrobium sp.
AAATGGCTGCCCGACGCAGTGATGACGATGATCGACGAGGCAGCCAAAGCGGGCGATGCAGTCACCATGGTGATCGCCGGAACGACCACGCGACTGCGGCCGCACCAAGCACGACCTTCCGCCGGCTCGGATTGGCCATACCGTCAAGTTCAGTCATTTCTTCCCCAAGAATTCGAGTGCCTAATCCCGCGCCACGCGTGCGTACCCCCGCGAAAGACTAGCGGTTCAAGACCAGCGCCAACAAGCCGGTTCGGCCATCTGGTCGTTCGCCCAAACGGCCCAACGGGGTGGCCACCAGATCGCGGCCACCCCGTTCGGTTGTTGCCTATTACACCTCGCGGCGGCGAGCGATGAAGGTCGCTGCGGCGCCGATTGCCAAGAGCAGAGCGCCCAAAGCAACCATTCCGAAGGTGCTCGACGAGCCGGCGTCGGCTAGTTCGTCCTTCGAGCCGTCCTTGTCACCGTCGCCTGTGCCAGCAGCACATTCAGCGGTGGTGAACTCCGAGGCTTCGCTCTCCTCGTCGTCGACGATCTGAACTGCGGTGTAGTCAACGTCGCACTCCAAGCCGTCAACCGACCAGGTGCCGTCCGCAGCGACCGTGTCCGAACCGACCACGTTGCCGTTTCCATCGCGGACCTCGACGGTGGCGCCGGGCCGGCCGTTGCCGCTGACCTTGTCGCCGTCCACGTCGCCAACTTCAGGCGCATCCGGGACGACCGGACCAGTCGAGCACTCGGCGGTGGTGAACTCCGAGGCATCGCTTTCTTCACCGTCAACAATCTGAACCGCGGTGTAGTCGGTGTCGCACTCCAAGCCGTCAACCGACCAGGTGCCATCGGCAGCGACCGTGGCGGTACCGACCACGTTGCCGTCGGCGTCACGGACCTCGACGGTGGCGCCGGCCTGGCCGGTGCCGCTGACCTTGTCACCATCGACGTCGCCAACTGCCGGAGCCGAAGGAGCAGCAATCAGGTTCTTGTCGATGCTGGAGTACTGCGAGGTGAAGCCGTTGGCGTCAACGGTCTGAACACGCAAGTTGCCGTTCGTGTGAGTCGTGTTGATCGCAACTCGTTCACCCGCGGTCACGTCCTCGATCGAACCGAGGTATTCCTCCGCGTTGTCATCGGCAGTCCAGTAGACGTGCAAGGTGACCGGCGCCGAAGCAGCATTGTTGCCGGCTTCGAGTGCAGGCTGCGTCGCAGTGAACGTGGCCTTGGTGCCCTTGTAGGAGACCCGCTCCGCCCGGAAGGTCTGCACCCGGTTGTTGGCGGTTGCGTGATCGTTCCACAAGAACCAGTGAGCGAGGTTCTCGGTTTCTGGATCGAAGCTGCCACGGGTGTTCTGACCGAAGGTGTTACCGGTGACGACCGTCTTGCCGATCGCGTTGTTGGTGATCGGAGCTTGTGAAGCGATCGACGCAGTTCCGCCGTAGCCGTCGATGTGATTGTTCAGAATCTGCCAACCAGTCGACTCGGTAGCTGAAGCAGCGCTAGCTTCCAGCCAGACGTAGACCGCCCAATGGTTTGCCAGCGTCGCCGGCAGGTCGACCCCGGCCCGGCTCAAGTCCTGAACGAACTCGTTGCCGCGAACCACGTTGCCCGTACCCGGAGCGATGATCGCCACAGCCGAGCGGCTAACGCCGGCGTAGAAGTCATGGATCTTGTTGTTCTCGATCACCACGTCTTTGGCGGACGTGCCGTGAACCCGGACCCCGTCAACCGACTCAGCCGTGTCCAGCAAGTTGTTCGAGACCTTGGCGGTGTCGACGGTGTTCGCCAAAGTGATGGTCGCGCCGGCCGGCTCGTGAGTCTCGACGAAGTCGTTGCCGTCGATCGTGACGTTGCTCAACGTGCCGTCTAGCAAGATGCCGCGAGTGAACTTCGCCTCGTTGTCGCTGAAGTTCAAGCCGTTCCAAGTACCGTTGTTCGAGCCGATAAGGCGCGAAAGCGGCTTGGCTTTCGAAACACCGGTGAAGGTGTTGCCCGTCACGGTGGAGTTAGCGAAGACGCTGTTAATCGAGTTTTCGAAGTAGAAAACGTTCTTCTCAACACCAGCGCCGCGTTCCACCTTGTTTCCGGTGTAGCTGAAGTTGTTCAACTTGAGCGCAGTGTTGAAGTAGACCGCGTGCGAGGTCGAGGTCTCAGCGTCGAGCACACCGAAGGTGCTGTTGCGAACGGTGAGCCCGTTGACCGTGGTGCGGTCTTCGATATCGATGTGGCCGATGCCGGATTCAACACCACGGCTGGTCACGTTGTCGATGACGATGTTGGAGACTGTCGAATCTTGGGTAGTCGAGCCATCGATCAAGATCGAGGCCCACCACTGGCTGGCAAAATCGCTGTTTGAGATGGTGACGTTCGAAGCTCCATCGAGGATCGCCACGCCAGTTTCGGCAATGATCGTGGACGGGTCACTCTGATCGACGTTGTCGACAGTTACGTTGCTGCCCGAAATCGCGATACCGGCCGCGCCAGCCTGCAAGTTCTTCAGGTTCTCGAGACGGACGTTGTCCGAAGCGACGAGGAAAGTAGCAAAATCGGCGTCTGAGGTGGTGGTGATGTCGTCCAAATTGCTGAAGTCGATCGTGACCGGCACTTGGGAGTCAACCAAGAAGCGTGCACCCAATTGACCGGGCCGCTGGTGGTTGCCACCTGGCGCGCCAACCGGATCGCTGTGCATCTTGCAGGTGGCGCCGGTGAACTCGATGCCACCGGTGCCGGCAAGAGAAGCGTCAAAAACAATACGGACGCCGTCAGCGTTGGTCGAAGCATTCGCGGCGATAAGCGCGTCTTCAAGACTTCCCGGGGCGCTGCAGGTCGCGTTGTTCGTGACCGTGATTACGTCTGGACCCGCGGCCACGGCCGGCAAGATCGCCGCCATCGACACCACGGACGCGCCGACACCGGCCACGAATGCCCGGCTCAGCACGGCAGGAAACCTCGAGTTTCCAGATACCGCTGTTTTCGTTGAACGCACCAAATTTCCTTCCGCTGGATGCGCAATGCGTAACCGGTTCCGCGCCCGGCCGCTTCGATCGAAACGCAACC
>JAPXRA010000232.1:0-3045 GCA_033813795.1 Aeromicrobium sp.
TGCGTCCACGTTTTCTGGCTCGGCCGGATGAACGATGGGCTCGTTGTAGACCGTCAGGTAGAAGATGACGTCCTCGCCTGAACCGCTGCGCTCGTTCGGGGCATCGCCGTACATCCGGGTCAACCCTGACTTGACGATGTGGGCGATTTCGAAGGCGAATGCTGGGTCATAGTGGACCACCGCAGGATTGGTCCTAGCCAAGAGTGGAGAGTGTCCGTCGGCGTGTTGTAGGCCCTCGCCAGTCAAGGTGGTTCGCCCGGCGGTGGCACCGATGAGGAAACCGCGCGACATTTGGTCGGCCATTGCCCAGATTGAATCGCCGGTTCGTTGGAAACCGAACATCGAGTAGAACAGGTAGACCGGAATCATCGGTTCGCCGTGGGTGGCGTAGGAACTGCCGGCGGCGTTGGCCGAGGCGAGGGCACCGGCTTCGCTGATGCCTTCGTGCAGCAGTTGGCCTTTTTCGCTTTCCTTGTATGCCAGCAGAATCTTGGCGTCTACCGATTCGTAGAGCTGGCCGTGCGGGCTGTAGATCTTGGCTGTCGGGAACAGCGAATCCATGCCGAAGGTGCGGTACTCATCTGGTGCGATCGGCACGATCCGCTTGCCGATTTCGGGATCTTTCATCAGATCTTTCAAGAGCCGCACGAATGCCATCGTGGTCGCAATTTCTTGCTTACCCGAACCCTTTTTCAGCTCTTCGTACATCTGCTCGGCCGGCAACGCAAGTGGCCGTGGGCGGACGACTCGGGCTGGCAGTGGGCCACCGAGCGCGCGTCGGCGTTCGAGCATGTACTGGATGTGTTCGTGGTCGGCGCCGGGGTGGTAGTAACTGGCGCCCTCGGGTGATTCGATCTGGGCGTCGGTTACCGGAATCCGCAGTCGGTCGCGGAAGTTCTTCAAATCCTCGGTGGTCAACTTCTTCATTTGGTGGGTGGCGTTGCGAGCCATCAGGGATTCCAGCAGCCAGCCCTTGACCGTGTGGGCCAAAATCACCGTCGGCTGACCTTTGTGCTTGCTCGCAGAGTGGAACGCCGCATAGATCTTGCGGTAGTCGTGACCGCCGCGTGGCAACCGTTCGATGTCTTCGTCGCTTAGGTTTTCGACGATCTGACGCAACGCCGGATCGGGGCCGAAGAAGTGCTCACGGTTAAAGGCGCCAGAGGCAATCGAAAGCCGCTGGAACTCGCCATCTGGCACACGGTTCATTTGGTTGACCAGTGCGCCGGTGGTGTCTTTGGCGAGCAGGTCGTCCCATTGGCGTCCCCACACGACTTTGATCACGTTCCAACCGGCGCCGAGGAAGAACGACTCCAGTTCCTGGATCACCTTGCCGTTTCCGCGAACCGGACCGTCCAACTGTTGCAGGTTGCAGTTGACCACGAAGGTGAGGTTGTCGAGTTGTTCGCGCGCGGCAAGGCCGATCGCGCCTAGGGACTCCGGTTCGCCCATTTCGCCGTCGCCAAGGAACGTCCAAACGTGCTGTTCGCTCGTGTCTTTGATTCCGCGGTTGTGCAGGTACCGGTTGAACCTGGCTTGGTAAATCGAGTTGATCGCGGCCAAGCCCATCGAGACGGTGGGGAACTCCCAGTAGTCGCTCATCGACCGCGGGTGCGGATAGGAACTCAGTCCTTTGTGAGCGCCTTGAGAGTGCTCTTGGCGGAAGTTCTCCAACTGGTCCGCGCTCAGTCGTCCTTCGAGGAACGACCGGGCGTAGATGCCGGGCGCGCCGTGACCTTGGTAGTAGATCTGGTCGCCGCCGCCGGGGTGATTCTTGCCGCGGAAAAAGTGGTTGAAGCCAACTTCGTACAGGCTCGCCGCGGACTGGTAGGTGGCGATGTGGCCGCCTACGCCAAGCCCGGGTCGGTTGGCCCGCGAAACCATAACGGCGGCGTTCCAGCGGATGTAGGCGCGCACGCGGCGTTCGATCTCTTCGTCGCCGGGGAACTGCGGTTCGCGCTCCGGCGGGATCGTGTTGATGAAGTCCGTGCTGCGAAGGGCCGGCATTCCGACGGCTCGTTCACGCGATCGTTCCAGCAGTCGCAGCATTACGTAGCGCGCGCGTTCGCGGCCGCGTTCGTCGACCATTTGGTCGAGCGAACTAAGCCACTCGCTGGTCTCGTCTGGGTCGATGTCTGGCAACTGGGTGGGCATGCCTTCATGGATGATCGGACGGTCTTGACCGGGTGTGGTCATGGCGTACTCCCTGGGTGTTGGGGCGGACCCCTCCATCAAACCACTCAAAGTTCGCTAGTGTGAGTGCGGTCAAGTATGAAATCGACCTACTCGCCGGTAGTAAAACGACTGCCGCAGTAGGAGAACTGGAGGTGTGGTGGACGCGGGCAAGCTGGGCTTTGTTCCTAACTCCGTCATTCAGGAGCTCGGCTGGGACGAGGACACCGAAGAGAAGTTGCGACTCGCAATCGAGGCGCACACTGGCAACGAGATGGTTGACGGTGAAGTCGGTGACGTTGTTGACGGCGTGATCTTGTGGTGGCGTGAAGACGACGGTGACCTAACAGACGGACTGTTGGATTCGCTGCAAGATCTGGCCGAAGGCGGCTTTGTTTGGCTGTTGACGCCAAAGGTCGGTCATCCCGGTCATATCTCTGGTGCCGACATCGGTGAAGCTGCACCGATCGCCGGCCTCTCGATCACCACCACGGCAGCGGTCGGCCCTGATTGGGTCGTGACCAAACTCTCTTCGCACAAGGGATGACGATGAGTTCTTCAGTTCTTGAAGTCGGTGCACCCGCGCCGGACTTTGTCTTGCGTAACCAGCACGGCCAGGACGTGTCGCTTTCGGGACTTCGCGGCCGCAATGTGGTGGTCTTGTTCTACCCATTTGCGTTCAGTGGAATCTGCACTGGCGAACTGTGCGAAATTCGCGACAATCTGGCGGTTTTCGATGACGCAGACACGCATGTTCTGGCGATTTCTTGCGATCCGATGTTCGCGTTGCGGGCATATGCCCGCCGCACCGGTGACTAGGCGCGGATAGCGTCTACCGTCCACGCGGGCAAAATTGCTGCCCGCGTGAGGAAA
>JAPXRA010000233.1:0-3021 GCA_033813795.1 Aeromicrobium sp.
TGGCAGATTCGAACAACTCCGACAAGTCGCCGTCTTCAGCCCCGTGGTGCAGCCGAGCCAGCAAGCCGTCATTTTCGGCCTTGAGCCGAAGCACTTCATTCTCCAGGTCGCCAATTCGTCGACGGAGCACGGCCAACTCGTGTTCTACAGCAGCGCTCGCGCCACCAACATGACCGAACAAAGCTTTCGCCATGGTTTTCCTTCAGCAGATCCAAACCGCCAGCGTGAGCGGCAGCACCTGCAAGTATCCCATAGCCTGTCTGGGTGAGTCCACCGCACACGTCCGCCGATTTGTTCACCTCACCAACAGGTGACTGGACTTCCGTCTCGCCAGCCTTGGCTACCGTTCGCGGACTAATCGGCACCGCGGCGGGTGCCGCACTAGTGCTCGCCTCGGCTCTACTTTGGCTGTTTCTGGCCGAGTTGGTCGATCCGTGGCAGTTGACCTTGGCCATTCCCGCGGTGATCGGAGTCGGCGTCGTGTGCTGGGTGTGGTGGTGGGCGCCGCGCAACCGCCGAAGTTGGGGTTATACCGAAGCTGGCTCGGAGTTCGTCGTGCGTGGCGGGATCATGTTTCGTCGACTCGTCGTGGTGCCATACGGCCGGATGCAATTCGTTGACGTTGAATCCGGACCGATCGCCCGGTATTTCGGCTTCGGAACGCTCACCTTGCACACCGCCTCGACCCAAACCGCCGCTGCCATCCCCGGCGTCCCGCTGGAAGAAGCCCGCCGTTTGCGTAACCGACTGACAGAACTCGGCGAGAGCAACTCCGCTGGTGTCTGAAACCGTTTTCGAAGTCGGCGGGCACCGCACTCATGAGCTCACCGCACTCTTGCTCGGCCTGCTTTGGGGTGGCGCTATCGCTCTGGGGCTCGGTTGGAACATGCTCGATCAGCCCGTCTGGCAAACCGCCATCGCCGTCGTTGGCGGTTTCCTAGCGGGCCTCGTGGCTGGCTGGATCTCCTGGTTGTTCACCCGTTATGTAATCGACGACGAAGAGATCCGAATCGAACGCGGTGTACTGTTTCGCACTTCCCGCCGGATTCCGTTCGCCAGGTTGCAGTCGGTGGATATCAACGAACCATTCATCGCGCGCCTGTTTGGCCTTTGTGAGTTGACCTTGGAAATGGCCGGCGGTTCGAACTCGCGCAGCCAGTTACGTTTCTTGAACCTTTACGATGCCAAGACCCTGCGGCGGCTACTGCTCGCCAAAGCCCACGGGCAGGCTGCAGTTGAACCCGAAACCCACCGCGAGGTGCTTCACGTCGTACCTCCGATCCAAGTGATCGTCGGCACGCTACTGTCGCTGGACTTCCTCGCCACGTTGAGCGGCGCCAGTATTTCAGCGGCCGCAGCAATCGTGATCGATCACAGTTGGGCGTCACTAGGCGTCGCGCTGACGATCCTGTTCCCCGCCGCGTTCGCCCTAGCTCAGATGATCAGCGACCGAGTACTTGCCCAATGGGGGTTCACCGTCTCGCGCGATCAGCGCGGACTACGGATCGAACGCGGCCTACTCAGTCGCAGTTCGCAGGTGATTCCCTATGACCGGGTCCAAGGCATCGCCGTGGTCGGCCCACTCGCCTGGCGGTTCTATGGCTGGGCGAGGCTAGACGTAGAGACCGCCGGCTATGGCTCAAATTCCAGCAAGAACGGCGGAGTTTCAGCCACAACCTTGTTACCGATCGCCAACCGGGTGCTGGCCTTAAGACTGCTCAATGAGTTGATGCCCGATCCAGATCGCGGTTCCGGCGAGCAAATTCGTACTCCCAGGCGGGCTGCATTCTTCGCACCGCTTGGCTGGCGCTATCGCTGGCTCGCCTATACCGACCGCACCGCTACTTCGGCGACAGGTTGGTTGACCTGGAGACTTTCGGTGGTACCGCGGCAGAAGGTGCAATCGGTATGCCTCGTCCAAGGTCCCGTGGAGCGCCGACTGAAGTTGGCAACACTGGAGGTCCACTCCCCCGACGGCCCGGTTCGCGTTCGGCTTAAGCACCTAGACCCGCAAGCCGCCAGGCAATTGACGCTCGAGCTCAGGTCTCAGCCGCCGCTGGTGGCGTCCTCAGCCAGCGGGTCGATCACACTGGTGACTTCCCGCGAGGACAACCAGCCGTCAGGCAGCGCAACCTTTTTAGGTGAACCCTGACGACCGCGCGGCTGGCCAAGCTCTGTCGCCGGGAACGGCTCAGTGGGCTCTAGTTCGCCGAGCAGTTCCTCGAGCGCGGCATAGGACGAGATCAGGCCCAACCGGTGCCGCACGCTCGAACCGGCACGAAAACCTTTTAGGTACCAAGCGATGTGCTTTCGAAACTCGATACAGCCACGTTCTTCGCCAAGCCATTCGCCAAGCAGTTCAGCGTGGCGGCGCATCATCTGGGCGACCTCGCCAAGGTTCGGTAGGGTGGCTACCTGCTCGCCGTTAAAGGCGGCGGCGAGGTCACGAAACAGCCACGGTCGGCCAAGACAGCCACGGCCGACAACGACGCCATCGCAGCCGGTCTGAGACACCATCTCAAGGGCATCGCTCGCCTCCCAAATGTCGCCGTTGCCGAGAACCGGAATTCCAACCGCGGCCTTCAACTCCCCAATCGCGTTCCAGTCGGCGCGGCCGCTGTAGTGCTGGGCGGCGGTACGACCATGCAAGGCGATCGCCGCACAGCCGGTGTCTTCGGCAATCCGGCCGGCGTCGAGGAAGGTCAAGTGTTCGTCGTCGATGCCCTTGCGCGTCTTGATCGTCACCGGCACGTCATAGGGCTCAGCGGCCTTGACCGCTTCGCTGAGAATCTGACCAAGCAAGGTGGCTTTCCACGGCAACGCCGAACCGCCGCCCTTGCGGGTGATTTTTGGCACCGGACAGCCGAAGTTCAGGTCGACGTGGTCCACGCCGTACTCGTCACACAGGATCGAAACTGCCCGGCCGACAGTTTGCGGATCGATCCCGTACAACTGGACCGAGCGCACCCGCTCCCCCGGCGCGAAACTGAGCATCGACAGGCTTGTCTTGTCCTTCTCGAC
>JAPXRA010000234.1:0-3020 GCA_033813795.1 Aeromicrobium sp.
ACCGTCCAGGCCAGGCTGCAGATGCCGCTGCTGCAACTGATGCGAGTCTCGTTGGACGTCCAAACGTCATTGGCGCTGTTTCGGCGGATCTTTGAATACCTCGATTTGAAGCCGGCCATCGTCGATGGCCCGGGTGCAGTGACGGTATCGCCAGAGAACTTGCGCGGCGAAATCGAATTTCACGAGGTGTACTTCTGCTACCCCGAACCGCGCGAACTGACCGGAACGAACCCAACGAGCCGATTCGACGACCCCGCCGCGCCGATCATGACAAGTACGAGTAATGCAATTGACTCGTGGACCTTGGCCGACCTCAACTTGCGGATCGAGCCGGGACAACTGGCCGCCATCGTTGGTCCGTCGGGCTCGGGCAAAACCACCGCAACCTATCTGGTTCCCCGGTTCTATGACGTCAGCGCCGGTCGAGTGACGATCGACGGAATTGATGTGCGTGACATTTCGCTTGGTTCGCTGGCCGACTGCATCGGCATGGTCACCCAAGAGCCATATTTGTTCCACGGCACGATCGGCGACAACATCGCCTACGCCAAGCCGGGAGCGACGGCAGACGAAATCCTCCAAGCGGCCAAGGACGCCAACATCCACGATCGGATCATGAGTTTTCCCGATGGCTACGACACCATCACCGGCGAACGAGGTTACCGCTTGTCCGGGGGCGAAAAGCAGCGCATCGCGATCGCGCGAGTCCTATTGAAGAACCCCCGAATCCTGATCCTCGACGAAGCCACCAGTGCCCTAGACAACGAAACCGAACGACTGGTCAAAGAAGCACTAGAGCGAGCAACTACCGGGCGAACCACCTTGGCGATCGCCCACCGGCTGACCACGATCCACAACGCGGACGTGATCTTCGGGTTGGCCGACGGCAAAGTTGTCGAGCAGGGGACGCACGCAGAACTTATGGCCGAGCCCGATGGCTTGTACGCCAAGCTTTACCGCGAACAGTTCACCGCAAAACCCAAACACGAGAACCCAAGCGTCCAAGTGCCAGCTAGTGGATACTTGCGGGCGGATATTTCACTTTGAGTTTCGACTAATTTCCCCAACTGATGGCGAAGTGGCGTTCAGGCTGTAAGAATCTGCCCCATGAGTGTGATCCACCTAACGGCGACGGCTGTCTTGGTGCTTTCACTTGTCTTCATTCGCTGGCGACGACCGCAAGTGGCGCTAGCGGTGCTTTTCATGGTTCTAGGTGGCGCCGGCTGGAACCTGATCCGCGGCATCCGGCCAGCCGACGATTTTGAACCCGGCCTGCTGAGCGCGGTGAACATCTTCTTCGTGCAGGTCGCAGTCGTCGCGTTCTATGTGACGAGTCGTCGACTCGTTCATGGCCGCTGGCGAGCCTCCTGGATCTGGTGGGCCGGCGTATCGCTAATCGCTGTGATTGCAGGCCTTTCCATCATGCCGCAGTTCGGCATCACCAGCGGCGAGACCTACCACACGAGCCCGGCCTTCGTGGTCCACTTGGTCTACTGCTTCGCCGTTTTGGGCTTGGCCGGATACAACCTCACCACGAGGCAATCAGACCCCTCGCACCACGTGCGGACTTACATCATCGGGACCGAAGTTTCGATTGTGGTGTTGTTGGCCCTGCAAATGACGCTGCCGACTTTGGCTCCGCTTGCGACCGTACCGATCGGACTTTTGTCCGTTTGGACAACCGGACATATCAACGAATGGTCGCGGTCGGGCGCCAGGGCACTTCGCTTGATCGATTCAATTGGCGTGTTCATCTTGGTCGTGGACGGCAACGGCAAACTGCTCGATTGGAACGGCCCGGCCGCGAGCCTGCTGGAGTTGACCGGAACGGTGGCCGAACAGGAACTTGACGTCTACCAAGCGCTCGGCATCAAGGAGCCGTTCGCCGACAATTCGATCGTTGAAGTGCGCGTCAGCGGTGGAATGTTGCGCACCACGATGACGGTGCACCGACTCGATCCGCTCTCGATCGACCATGACGTCGTGTTGATGCTTCGCCCATTGAACTCCTCGGTCGAAAGCTCGGAGTTCCCGCGTGTTTCCGGCGCGCTTTCCGGCCACGACCCCGCCACCCAGACGCTTTGCCGCCGTGCGGCGCTGGAGGAAATCCGTGGCGCTGCCAGAGACAACGCTCAAGTCATTCGAGTGGACGTGCGGGGTGCGGCCAGCAGTCGCGCCGACGACGTCATGTTCGTGGTGGCTAGGCGGCTGGAGTCGCGGGTCGCCGACCGAAATTGGCCGGAATTGAACTGGGCCCGACTCGACACTTGGACATTCGTCGGCGTCCTAGCTAAGGACCTGCCCGACCGGGTATTACCAATGAAAGTCGAAGTGGCCGACTTGGCGGTGACGCTGGACATTGTCGGGTACGAAATGCGGTCCGGTGAAGCCGAAGCAGACTTCGTCAATCGCGTGCTAAAGACTGCGGCCGCCCCGGCCGAGGGCCAAGCTGTCCCTGGCCTTTGAGGCCCGACTACAGCGCCAAGCCAACGTACTTCGTTTCGAGGTATTCCTCGATGCCTTCTTCGCCGCCCTCACGGCCAAAGCCGGAAGCCTTCATTCCGCCGAACGGGGCGGCCGGGTTGGACACGACGCCCTGATTGATGCCGACCATCCCGGTGTCGAGGCCTTCATAAACCCGGATCGCACGTGAATAGCTCTCGGTGAAGGCATACGCAACCAGGCCGTACTCGGTGTCGTTTGCCAACTCGAGAGCCTCGGATTCGGTGGTGAAGGTGTAAATCGGGGCAACTGGCCCGAAGATTTCCTCACGCCAGATTCTGGCCGAACGCGGTACTTGCGTAAGCACCGTCGGCGGATAGAAGTATCCCGGACCGTCCGGGACGCTGCCGCCTGTGAGTACCTGTGCACCCGCTGCTCGGGCGTCTTCCACTAGTTCGGCAACCTTGTTGCGCTGTTTTGCCTCAACCAACGGTCCGGTGGGAGCCTTCGCCATTTCGGCGGCGAACCGGCGCGCAAATTCATCGGCAAGCGATTCGTGCACGATGAACCGGTTGGCC
>JAPXRA010000235.1:0-2993 GCA_033813795.1 Aeromicrobium sp.
CCGCGTCCTGCGGCATGAGGTCGTTGAGGACCTCCTCCGCGAGCGCGACCGTCATCTCCTGCTGGTTGAGGCTCGCGAGCGCGGCGACGCGGGTGAGCGCGCCCTCCAGCTCGCGGATGTTCGTGGTGATGCGTGACGCGATCAGCTCGAGCACCTCGGAGCCGGCGGTCAGGCGCTGGGAGGCGACCTTCTTCCGGAGGATCGCGATGCGCGTCTCGAGGTCCGGCGGCTGGATGTCGGTCATCAGGCCCCACTCGAAGCGCGAGCGGAGCCGGGGCTCGAGCGCCTCGAGAGCCTTGGGGGGACGATCCGAGGTCATCACGATCTGCTTGTTCTCGTTGTGCAGTGCGTTGAACGTGTGGAAGAACTCTTCCTGGGTCGCGTCTTTGTTTTCGATGAACTGGATGTCGTCGACCAGTAGGACGTCGATTTCGCGGTACTTGCGTCGCAGGGCCGGAGTTCGGTTTTCACCGATCGCGTTAATCACGTCGTTGACGAACTCTTCGCTGCTTACGTATCTAACCCGCGACGACGGGTAAAGGTTGATCACGTAGTGACCGATCGCGTGCAGCAGGTGGGTCTTACCAAGACCGGAGTCGCCGTGAATCACGAGCGGGTTGTACGCCTTGCCTGGTGATTCGGCGGCAGCTACGGCGGCGGCATGGGCGAACCGGTTAGACGAACCGATCACGAAACTCTCGAACTGGTATCGCGGGTTCAACCTGGCTTCAGCCGTGCTGGTTTGCGGTGGGGTCTGCGAAGCAGTCGAGCGACTTACCCAACTTGGGGTGAAACTGTCGTCGTCTCCCTCTTCTTCTTCTTTGTCGTCATAGCGATTTGTCGACTTATCAACTTCAGGCTGTTCGGTCACCGTGGCGGTTGCTGGCTCTGCCGATTCTCTAGTGATGTCGGCATCGATGGTCACGACTAGCCGGGTGTCTTCACCTAAGACAGTTGAGAGCGCTTGCTCCAACGCCGGGCGAACTCGTGACTCGAGTTGAACCCTTGAAAGATCGTCTTTGACCGCAACGATGAAGATTCCGCCGTGCATCGAAAGCGGAACGGCGTCATATACGAAAACTTTTGCGCCAGGAGAGAGGGCCGAAATCGACTTTTGCCAAATCGCTTCCAGATCGGTTTGGTTCACCCGAGTAGCCCACTTTCTGTGATTGCGACCGCAAGGATGCAGCCCTTGAACATCGCGAGGCGCCGATCGACGCTGATCGGTCTAGTTATTCACACCGTTGTCCACATACTGTGCATGAACTGAGGCCAATTGGCTAAGCCAGTGGTCTTACTCCTGTGGATATCTCGAAACGCTAGCAGCACTTGCGGGCCGGTCACAAGGCGGGGATCGGAAATTTCGTGGGTGATCGGCGTGTCGTCCACCAACAGTCTGAATTTTGCGAGTAAGGGTTATCGGTTGGGTCAGTTTGACCGCACGTTTGGTACGCCCGTACCGTTATAGATGTCGTCTTGTACGACGCCCGCCGTGTGCCCACGAACATTCCCGGTCGTGGGCGAGCGGTGGTCACGTTCTATGACCACGAATCGACTAAGGACCAGTTGTGAGCAAGCGCACCTACCAGCCAAATAACCGTCGCCGCGCCAAGAAGCACGGTTTCCGTCTTCGGATGCGTACGCGCGCCGGCCGTTCGATCCTCGCCTCGCGTCGCCGCAAGGGCCGCGCGAATCTGTCGGCCTGAGCCAAGCGGGCTAAGACCGTGCTGGCGCGCGTGCATCGCATGCGCGACGGCGAGGTGTTTCGTCAGACGATCCGTCGCGGACGCAAGGCCGTTCAACCGCATCTCGTCGTTCACCTCGGCCACCCAACAACACCGACGGAGTCAACCTCCGTCGGTTTTGTGGTGTCAAAGAAGGTCGGTCGCGCCCACGAGCGGAACCTGGTCAAACGCCGGCTTCGCCACCTAATGAAAGACCGATTAGCTCAGTTGCCCCAAGGATCGCTGGTGGTAGTGCGCGCTCTGACTGGGGCGGCACAAACGTCGTCAGTAGAACTTGGGGCGGAACTGGATTCGGCGCTCAGCACTGTCGCAACAAGGCGAGCTTCGTGATGAAGTGGCCGCTGATCTGGTTTCTTCGGGGCTACCGGCTACTGATTAGCCCGCTCTACGGACAAGTTTGTCGCTATTACCCAAGCTGTTCGGCATATGCGCTCGACGCGGTTCAAACTCACGGCGCTTTCACCGGGGTTTGGCTATCAGTTCGTCGCCTCGCGCGTTGTCATCCCTGGGCCGAAGGCGGGTACGACCCCGTACCCGGATCGGCTCGTGAACAAGGAGATACATGTTCGACTTCCTAGGATCCATCGGTTCGGCAATCATGACGCCGCTGTACTACTTTGTCTCCGGCATCGTGTTGGCGTGGCATTGGCTGTTATCCCAAGTGCTTGACCCTAACTCAGGTTGGGCGTGGGCACTGTCGATCGTGGGTCTGACGATTACGATTCGCGCGATGTTGATCCCGCTTTTCGTCAAGCAGATCAACTCCAGCCGGAACATGCAGTTGATTCAGCCGCAACTGCAGGAGCTTCGCAAGAAGTACGGGCACGACCGCGAGCGTTTTGCCCAAGAGCAGATGAAACTGTTCCAGGACACCGGGACGAACCCGTTCTCCTCTTGCATGCCACTGCTTTTGCAGATGCCGATCTTCTTCGCCTTGTTCCGAGTAATCGATCAGGCATCGCGCAAGGGAGCCGAGGGCGCGAAGGGGTTCTTGACCGGTGCTCAGGCCGAGTCGCTGCAGGACGCCGAATGGTTGGGCGGTCGGATCGCCGACACGTTCATGAGCAGTGAACACCTCGAGACGAAAATCATCGCGATGGCGATGGTTATTGGAATGTCAGCCACCCAGTTCCTTACCCAGCGGCAATTGATGGCCAAGAACATGCCGCCGGAGGCACTAAATGGCCCGTTTGCACAGCAGCAGAAGATGCTGCTTTACGTACTCCCGGTTGTCTTTGCCGTATCGGG
>JAPXRA010000236.1:0-2983 GCA_033813795.1 Aeromicrobium sp.
ATACCTGATAGGTCAACGTCGCGTTGTCCCGGTCGTAGGTACTTGGCCAAGAGATGCGAACCGAACCAGCCGCCAAACTGCGTGCCTTCACTCCGAGCCCGGCCCCACTTTGGCGTGGACCTTCCTTCTGTGGCGAGAGCGACTTTTTGGCGAACCGGACGATGCCCTGCTGCGGCTTGTTGTTCACCCGCAAGAACTCGCCGCCGAAGACTACGTAGTCACCGTTAGTTTCCACATCCCATGGGCCTTGGTTCTGGCCGGTGAAGTTACCCGGCATGAAGTCAGGGAAGAAGTTCAGCAAGGTCGGACTGGGCTGTCCAGGATGATCCGGGTACTTGTAGATATCTGGCTTGGAGGCACCGGTGGCGAACTTCGTCATCGCGGTGCCATGCTGGAAACTCCACGTCTCAGTCTGCGGGAATCCGCCGGTGCCAAGGTTGCCGCAGTAGTGCTTGTGCGAAGCCTGGTAGACGACTCGGCCTGACGGGATGATGTCGTAGGTGTCGCCGTGGCAGTCGTCGATCCACTTGAGGTTTCCGCTCCAGTCGACCATGAAGGAGCCTTCGACGTTTCCGCCGCCACCGAAGTCATAGCCGGTGCCGTAAAAGCCGTCTTCATCGCCCTTGAGCGACAAGATCGCGGCCTTTGTGCCACCGTCGCGCACTTGACTGTTGGCCGACAAGGGCAAGTTCGTCTTACCAGTTGCGGCATCAAGACGCGCTAGTCCGTAGCCGGGGTTATTTGACCCATTGACCGAAGTGAAGGCACCGCCAATAATGACTTCCTGGCCGTCTGGGCTGGGGATGATCGCCTGGACGTTTCCGTCTGGAATAGTCGGCGCAAACGGCAACACCGTCGACGTGCCCGGCAGGAACGCACCCGCACGCACGCGTGTGGACGATCCGAGCGTGGAGAATGTACCGCCAACATAGACAGCGTCGTCGGTCGCGTGAATCGAGTAAACCGCCGAGTTGGTCCCTGGCGTGCTACCAAGGATCTCACCCGTGCTCGGGTTGAGCGAGACAACCCCTGGGCGGTTTTGGCCGTTGACTTTAGAGAAGTTGCCACCGACATAGAGTCGGCTGCCGTCCGGCGAGATTGAGAGCGAACGCACTTGCGAATTAAATTCCGGAGCGAAGCCGTTAATAAGCTCGCCGGTAGTGAGGTTGTACGCCAGCATGTTTGCCCGCGGCACTTCATTGGTGCCAGCGGCCGAGCCAGCCGGGCGCGCCTGGGTGAACGAGCCAGCAACGTAAACCGTGTTGCCGACTACTTCCTGATCCCACACCACCCCGTTGATCTGCACGGTGGGCAAGGCGTCTGCCGTCACCGTTTCAGGCAAGGTTGGGTCAGTTGGCGCGATGTCGGCTTGGGCCGGAGCCGCAAGCAACATCGACGAAACTAGGGCCACACCCGAGACTACGATCGCACTTGAACGCGAAAATTTACTGACCATGATTCTTTTCTCCAACACACCGAACGATCTACCGGTACCGAGAGTCCACAGACCGCTCCCCCATACCCCGACTTGATTATGGTGACACTGAAAATGCGCGTTTCGGGCGCTGTTTCACGAAGTAGTGACTCATGTGACTAATGAGTCAAGCGAGTTTGGTTTTAGCGCACTTTTCCGGCCAAAGTCACCGGTTTTTCTTTCGGAGACCAACTGAACTCGACCCGAACGTCGCCGCGTTCCTTGGTCGGAATGTTGAAGACATAGACGCCGGTAGCAGTCTCGCGCTTGGCCAATGTGCCCGCAAATGGCCGCCCACCCGGCTCGCCCACAGTAACTGCCGGAGTCTGTGCCTTGCCGTAGTAGGCGTTCACTACAACCGTTGCCAAATTCAGTTTCGCTTCACCGGCAGTCACCTCAATGGTGAACCGCAACGCCGGTGCCGAAAGTTCGCCTGGCAACTCGCCTTGGCTGCTAACTTTCTCGATCTTGATGATCTGGGCTGTGGCCGCCTCACCCAACTCGACCACTGAATCTAGGGCCGGCTGTTCGGCGATCGGTTGCACGGTCGCCTTCTTCGGCGGTGTGGTCGGCGTCGAACTCTTCGAGGTCTTGGCCGAGCCTGCGGTCTCAGTGGTCTTGATCGAAGGCTGCGGCTGGTTTGCCTCGGGCTGCGAACGGGTGTTCAACGCCCACACTAGGACCGCGGCCGCGAGAACTACCGCTCCCACCAAAATGACGACCTGCCGTGAAGACCAACTCATTGCCCGATCCTTTACCTTGAGCCGAAAGCAGAATTAGAGCGTACCGGCGATCTCCAGCGAAGGCTGAGCGCGCTCCCCTAGACTCTAGAAATCTCAACGGCCGAACAAGCCTTGACTGAACGGAGCAAGAAACGTGAAGCTGGCCGAATACGTCGGCGCTATTCGCCAACGGTGGATTGCGATTGCCGTTATCACCGTCCTGGGTGGAATTGGCGGTTTCTTGGTTGCCAAGACAACTACGCCGATCTATCAGTCAACCAGCGAAGTTTTCGTCAGCGTCAGCAGCAGCAACTCAGTTTCGGACCTAGTTCAAGGGTCGGCCTTCACTCAAAACGTGGTGCAGTCCTATGCGCAATTGGCCACATCGCCGATCGTCTTGGAACCGGTGATTGCCGAACTCGGCCTCGAGTCGAGCCCGAAGGATCTAGCCCGATCCATCACCGTCACGACACCGCTAAACACCTTCGTAATCCAGATTGTGGTGCAGTCCTCCGACGCCGAGGTGGCGTCCGATATCGCCAACGAAATCGCCCGGGAACTTCCGCGAACTGTTCGCACCTTAATGCCGGTGGAGAACTCCGCTGACGCCATCAAAATCACCCAAATCTCCGATGCCCAAGTGCCGAACTGGCCAATCAAACCGAACACCCGGATGCTAACTGCAATTGGTTTGGCGATCGGTTTCCTGCTCGGCCTTGCCTATGCGGTGCTGCGCTCGGTGCTGAACGTGCAAGTGACCGATTCAGATGACTTGGCCCATGTGTCC
>JAPXRA010000237.1:0-2932 GCA_033813795.1 Aeromicrobium sp.
ACGAACTTGGCCTTGGCTTATTTCGATCTGGGCAGTGAGATGTCGATGCAGTTCCGCAAGGTAATCGAAGTCTTTGCGATCGTGTTGATTCCAGTCGCAATTGGCATGTTCGTCAAAGCCAAGTCGCCTGCGTTCGCTGACAAGATGGACCGACCAGTCCGGGCTGGTTCGGCACTAATTCTGCTGGTCATCATTTTGGGCATCGTGCTTGACCAGCGAGAGAACATCGGCAGTTACCTAGGCGATGTCGGCATCGCGGTGGTCTTGTTCTGTTTGGCGAGTTTGGTAGTGGGTTATTTCGTGCCGCTTTGGGCCGGGGTTCGCGAGCGCCAGGCAGTTGCCTGCTCGTTTGAAGTGGGCATCCACAACGCCACCTTGGCGATCTATGTTGCCGTCGAAGTGCTCGACAACGTGGAACTTTCAGTTCCGGCTGCGGTTTATGGCCTGCTGATGTTCGTGATCGCGGCGGCTTGGGGCTTCGTGCTCACCAAGGTTCTGCTGCCACGCAGTTCAGCCGCCGTGTCAAAGTAGTGCGGTGCCGGTAGTTCACTTTGACGAACGCGACGACGCCGAAGCGTTCGTCACCGCGCTAGGCGCTCGCGAGATCGGTTGTGTGCTGGTACGCGAAGAGTTCGCGGGGGAGGAAGACGCCGAGGACGCGGCTTGGCTGGTCGAGGTCGATCCGCAGCCGACGGACTTGGCGAACTTGATCGGCGAACACGGCGGCTGGCTAGTTACCGACCGGCCGGGTGCACAAATGACCACGCCGCCCCTGCCGGACGGACCAAAAAGGTTCAAGCGCTAACTGGCGGCGCTTTGCTGGCGAATGATGACGCCGTCGTAGAGCATGTCCATCAGTTGGTCAACGATCGCTTCTTTGTCGATTTCACGTCCGAGCCACTGCGACATCGCCGCGGTGAACCAGATCGCGCCGAAGGTGTTTTCATGGGATAGGCGTACGTCTACCCCGTCCTTGATTAGGTCGGGGATGCCGGCTTCGGTGATTTTGGTGGCCACCACGAACAAGGCATCGAGTCGCTCGATCAATTTGGACCGAACCGGCGAGTCGGGGCCAAAGGCGGTGGCGCCGATCAGGGGGCCAAGGTCGACGGCAATCACTGCCAAGTCGGTCATGAACCGGTTGATGGCGTCGTAGATCTGTGCTTCGGAGCCGGCCAGGCCACGTACGATCTCTTTGGCGTTCTGCAGGGCGTTTGCCATTGCTTCATCAATTGATTCGAGAACTGAGGCCTCGAACAGTTCCTCTTTGGAGGAGAAGTGGCGATAGAGCATCGCTTCGTTGATGCCAGCTTCATCGGCGATATCTCGAGTACGGGTGCCGGCGAACCCGTTCGCGGCGAACACCCGACGGGCAGATTCGATTATCTGCTCTCGCCGGTCTGTGGCCGACATGCGGCGTTTTGTTACCGAGGTTTTTGCATCCACGGGTGTAACTGTAGGTCACTCAATCAAGTCGCATACCCCAGATCCTGTAACTGGTGTGACTAATGTGACTCATGTGACAAACGTTTCAATCAATATCAGATCTGCACTGTGATTTCTGTCATTTCGGTTGCATGAATCTGGTCCCTCGCTTTATGTTGATCTTGTTGGCGAAGTCAGCACCTACTTACTTAGTTCGGCAAGCTGCGCCGGACTTCGCGAAGGAGAAACATTATGAGCGTTCCGAAGCCGCTCGTCCGCGCTGGACTGCGATTTGTTCGACCGATGATGCACTCGTCCAAGGTCAGCCTTGGTACGAAGCGCAGCTTGGCCGATTCGATTGCCGGTGGCGCCATCGCCCCAGACGGCGCGATCTACGACTTTGATGTAATCGCCGGCCTGCCGGTGCAGTTCGTCACCGTGATGGGCTCAGGACCGGCCACTGGCCGCTCCACGATGATCTACCTGCATGGCGGCGGCCACGTCGTCGGCAGCGCCCAGGCGTATCGCGCCTTCGTTGCCAACTTGGCCAAGACCTCCGGCATGGACATAATCGTCCCCGAGTACCCACTGGCGCCAGAAAGCCCATACCCAGCCGCACTCGACGCGATGGTCGACCTTTACCGCGCCCTGCCGGCTTACGGCGTAGATCCCGCCAACGTGGTAATCGCCGGCGACGATGCTGGAGCAGGCCTCGCGCTTGCCCTCGCGATGGAAATTCGTGACCGCAGCCTGCCGATGCCGGCAGCGATCGGCATGATCAGCCCGTGGCTCGATCTGGTCGCCGACCTCGAACGCACCCGCCCGTCGGCCGGTGACCCGTGGTTCACCCCGGCACTGGCCACCCGGTGGGCCCGGCCGTACGTCGCAGGTGCGAACCCGCAGTTGCCTGGCATCTCCCCGCTATATGGCAACTTCGACGAACTTCCCCCGATCGTCGTCCACTACTGCGGGCTTGATCCGCTGCACACCGACGCTGAAGCGTTCGTCGCCAAGGCCAGCGAGATGGAAGACGGACCGCGCGTCATCGCCCGCGAGTTCGAAAACATGTGGCAGTCGTTCCACCTGCAGGTTGGCCGCCTCGAAGCCGCAGATCAGGCTGTCGAAGAGTTCGGCACCGCCTTGGCAGAGTTGGCCGCGGCTCCGCGAGTCCAGCGTGCTGGCGCAGTGTCGTCGATCAACCGGCCGGTTGCGGGTCGTGGCGGTCGCCGCCTGACCTTGGTCAAGCCAATTGCTGACGAAGAAATTCCATCTGCACAAGCTTGAGATTCTCGGCTACTTCCTCCTGCGGGGTCATGTGCGTGACCCCAACCAAGGGCAACACCGTGTGCGGGCGGCCGGCAGCTAACAGTTCTGCCGACAACCGAAGCGTGTGCGCCGCGACGACGTTGTCGTCGGCCAGGCCGTGAATCAACATCAACGGCCGCTGCAGTTTCGGCGCCAGCGGCAACAGCGAATTCTCCTCATACACGGCCGACTGCTCTTCGGG
>JAPXRA010000238.1:0-2913 GCA_033813795.1 Aeromicrobium sp.
GCGACGCCCTGTTCCTCGGCCGCCACGATGTAGAGCGCCAGCACCGGCAACACGGCGCCGTTCATCGTCATCGACACACTCATCTGGTCGAGCGGGATGCCTTCAAACAGTGTCCGGGTGTCGTAGATCGAGTCGATCGCCACGCCAGCCATGCCAACGTCGCCGACCACCCGCGGGTTGTCCGAGTCGTAGCCGCGGTGCGTGGCCAAGTCGAACGCGACACTCAAACCCTTTTGACCAGCGGCCAAGTTGCGCCGATAGAAGGCGTTGGACTCTTCGGCGGTGGAGAAACCGGCGTACTGGCGAATCGTCCACGGCTGAGTCGTGTACATCGCCGGGTACGGGCCGCGCAAGAACGGGCTTAGACCCGGATACGTATTTAGCGCGTCTAAGCCATCGAGATCGGCGGGGGTGTAGAGCCGCTTGATCCCTATGCCTTCGGGCGACTGCCACGGCTCAGCGGCAAAACTCTTAGGAGTACTCATGCGTCGAGCACCTCTCGCATCTGTCGAAGGAACGCTAAGGCATCAAGTCCGGCGGCCGCGCTGGCGTCTTGACCAAGATCGGCCTTGCCCGCCACGACAATGTGCCGCGCTCCGGCCGATCGCAGTGCCGTAACGAGTTCGGCTCCCCACTGCTCATAGGCCGCATCGGCGCCAGCGAGGCAAACCACCGCAGGTGTACCGGCCTCGCGGTATGCCGCGAGCACATCGTCGACCGATTCGGTTGCACCGGCAACGCCGACCGCGATCCCGCCGGCCGCGAACAGGTTTGTCACGAACGTCGCCCGCGCGGTGTGGGCGGCCACGGTGCCCATCGTGGCCAAGTAGACCGGGTTGGCGGCGCGAGCGTCGCGCATCGCCTCGAAGTCTCCGGCGTAACGAAATACCTTCGGCGCCACCGGGTAGGGCTGACGCTCGGGCAGCGTTTCAGCCAAGTTCGGGAACTCGCTCACTCCGGTGATCGGCCGCTTGCGCGTCGCGATCTGCGCGGCTCGATCTTGACGGGTCGCTTCAATCAACGGCTCAAGTCGCTCTGCAGCCGCGTCCAAGTCGGCGCGGCCATCCAGTTCGTCGAGGCCGTCGAGTTCAGCGAAGAGTTCCCAGGAAACCATCGCTAGATCGTCGGTGAGTTTCTCCACCGCGAACGCCCCGCCGGCCGGGTCGATCACCTTGGCGACGTGCGATTCGTGAATCAGCAAACTGGAGGTGTTGCGGGCAATCCGGCGACTAAACGGCGTCGGCAAGCCCAACGGTTCGTCAAACGGCATGATCGTCACCGCGTCAGCGCCACCGACGCCGCCAGCGAACCCAGCGACCGTGGTGCGCAGCATGTTCGCGTAGGAGTCGTACCTGGCCATCATCGGCCGGGAGGTCACCACGTGCTGACGCTGAGCACGCGCTCCCTCGCCGATGCCGGCCAACTCACCGACTCGGTTCCACAGGGTGCGCGCAGCGCGCAATTTGGCGATCGTGGCGAACTGCTCGTCAGTAGCTGCGTACCGGAACTCCAGTTGCGCGGCGGCTTCGTCGGTGCTGAAACCAGCTGCCTCGAGCGCCCGCAAGTAGGTGACGGCGACCATCATCGACCAGGCGAGTTCTTGGACATCGGACGCACCCTTGTCGTGCGCGGCGGTGGCGTCAACGACGATGCCGCGGATCCCGTTTGCCCGGCCGAGTTCGGCGGCACGCACAATCACGTCTAAGTTCGCGCCGCTCGCCCCGAGGTTGGTATCGCGGTGGGCGCTGGTGCCCTTGTCCGTGCACACCGCCAAGAAAGCTTCGGCGGCCGCGATCGGGTCCTCGGGCGAATCCAGCACAACTGGCGCTAGATCCAAAAACACCGGTTCGAGCAACTCCGCCAGGCGATCAATCGCGATCCCGGACGGACCGAGGGTCAGCCAAAGCGAGTTCGCGCCGTTCTCCAGCTCGTTAGTGATGTCATCGACGCTGGTGGCCGGATCGGTGAACCAGCCGCGAATGTCCCAGCCCGTCAAGTCCGGGTCGGCGGTTCCTGAGCCTCGGGTATACGGCGCTTGGCCAGGCAGTCCGATCTCTGGCAAGTCTGCAACGAGTTCTGGGGTGCCAAGCGCAGTGACGCTCAATCCGTCCAGGGTGGTCGAGGCGAGCGCCGACCAAACAGCTGAGTCCGGGGCGTCTGCGGCGAGCCGGCGACTCTTGCGCAGCACCGCAGCGGTCGCCTTCTCCCACTGGGCTTGCTCAGGGTCGGGACCGGTTGCGAGCGGTACCGTGGGCTGGTTTTGGGCCATGGTCGAATGTTAGCCGTTGTGTGCTGCCCGATAATCGGGTGCATCTCTACAAAGCAACTCACCTTGTTGGTCGGCCTGTGCTTGGCGGTTTTTGCGCTCGCGCTGTTGCTAGGAATGAACTTCGGTTAAACCATCGCTAGCAGGCTGCGACAATAGTCGCGTGCGTATTCCTGCAGAGCTTTTGCCCGCGGACGGTCGATTTGCTTCTGGCCCGTCGAAAATCAACCCCGCCGCACTGGTTGCCTTAGCCGAAACCGGTCGCACCCTGATGGGCACCTCGCACCGCTCTGCGCCGGTGAAGAACCTAGTCGGCCAGGTTACCGAGGGGCTTCGAACCTTCTTTGCAATGCCCGAGGGCTACGAAGTTGTTTACGGCGTCGGCGGAGCTCACGCCTTTTTCGACGCGGCCACCTTCGGCCTAATGCAAGACCGCGCGCAGCATTTGGTGCATGGCGAGTTCACCCAAAAGTTCGCCACCGCAACGGCGGCTGCACCATTTTTGACTGATCCAGAAATCGTCTCGTCCGAGCCGCAAACTCGCCCTGTCCCCCACCCGACCACCGGGATCGACACCTACGCGGCGGCGCACAACGAAACCTCGACCGGAGTGATGGTTCCGGTGGTCCGACCTACCGGAATCGATC
>JAPXRA010000239.1:0-2875 GCA_033813795.1 Aeromicrobium sp.
GAGTTTGTCAGAGAACCAGCCACCCAGCGGCCGCAGCAGGCTGGCCGGGAAGATGAAGGTCGCGGTCAGCAATGCGCCAACTTCCAAACTGGTGCCGAAGTTGTCGACGTAGTACTTGGGCAGCCACGAGGCCAAGGCGACATAGGCGCCGAACACGGCAACGTAGTAGAGGCTGAACCGCCACACCCGAACCTGCTTTAGCGGCTTTAGCTCTTCGCGCAGTGGCCGACCTTGGGCCGGCTTGTGGTCCACCCGCGGGGTGAGGAAAAGCAAGGCGACCGCGGTGATGATCAGCAGTGCCGCGTAGATCACCGGGATGAGTCGCCAGCCGCCCTCGACGAAGCCGAAGTAGGTGGCACCTGCGGTGGCAGTGATCAGTATTGGGCCGATGAACTTAGTGACCGAGGCCCCGACGTTGCCAGCACCGAAGATGCCCAAAGCCAGACCTTGACGGTCTTTAGGCACCCAAGCGGAGTTCCAAGCCACGCCTGCGGAAAACGAGTTACCCGCGAAGCCAACCAAGAACGCCAGGATCAAGATCATGCCGTAGCCGTCGGCCAAGGACACTAGATACGAAAAGATCGCTGTGGCGACCAGCAAGACCAAGGTGACGGCCTTGCCGCCGAAGCGGTCGGCGAGGATGCCTGCTGGTAGTCGCCAAAGCGATCCATTCAAGATTGCTGCAGCTGAGATCCACGAAAGCTGAACGTCGGTTAGACCGAACTCGTCGCGGATCGGGATCCCGAGAACGCCGAACATCATCCACGCGGCGAACATCAAGGTGAACGCGATGGTCGACATCGTGACGACGCTCTTGGCGCCGGGCGGGAACTTTGTTTCGTTCTGCGGAGGTAAATCTGTCTGGGTGGCCATGTTTTGGCTCCTCCTGAAGTGGGTGTGTTACCTGACAGTCACTTCAGTCTGCACCCGCAGAGGGTCACGGACGCTTGTTGTCGCGCGTCCCAACCGGATCCCAACCGCGACGTGGATCACGTGCGCCAGTTCCCTTCGGCAAATCCCGGCTGCGGTACACGATGTACGGCCGGAAAAGGTAGTGGATTGGGGCAGAAAAGGCGTGCACCAGTCGGGTGAATGGCCAGGCCATGAACAGCACCATCGCCATCAAAACGTGGGCGTGGAACTGCAACGGCGCCGACGCCATCGCCTCGACATCTGGTCGGAACATGAAGATCGATCGGAACCATGGCGACACCGATTCACGGTAGTTGTGGGCATGGTGGCCGTCCATGATCGCCAGCACGGTCGTCCAGAGCCCAAGCAAGATCACCGCGCCCAAAATCAGGTACATGATCTTGTCGTTCGTGGTGGTTGCCATGAACACCGGCCCGGTGGTGCGCCGGCGGTAAACCAGCAAGACGATGCCGACGAGCGTCATCACCCCGGCGATACCGCCAAGGAAGAGCGCGTTGAAGTGGTACATGTTCTCGGTGACGCCGACCTTCTCGGTCCACGTGTCCGGAATTACCAGGCCAATTACGTGCCCACCGATGACCATGATCATGCCGAAGTGGAACAGCGGCGAACCGATCCGGAGCAGGCGAGATTCGTAGAGCTGTGACGACCGCGTCGTCCAACCGAACTTGTCGTAGCGGTAGCGCCAAATCGTGCCACCGATCAAGACCGCGAGCATCACGTAAGGCAAGACACCCCACAGCAAGACGTCCATCAACGGGCTCCTTCAGCCAGCGGCAACAGCCGCGTGTCAAACGGTTCGAGGCCGACCGTTTCGGTCGGTTGGATTGGTCCGGCCAAAGCCATCGCTTCGGTCCGGGTGCGCGGGGATGGCCCCGGCAGAGTCGAGCAGACCGCCTCAACGGCCTTTACCCACGGCGACTCGTCGTCTTGGAGTTCGATCCGCAGCAGCTCGATGCTGGCGCGGTACTCCTTCAGCAGTTCAAGCCCAGCGGCCGGATCGGCCACCGCGGCAAACTCCAACACCACCGGCAGGTGGTCTGGCAATTCGCCATCGAGCCGAACTAGGAAGTCGCTGTTGCGATAGACCTGCTTGAACGACGCCAACACCTCACCGCGGCGGCGGGTGTCTCCATCGGTCCAATAGGACAGGTGTAGCGCGTGACGACGGGTCAGGTCGAAGGTATCGACGTAGTCGTGCTGCAGCAGTTCCACTTCGGTCGTACCCAGATAGTGCGCCAATTCCTGCAGTTTTCGCACCGGTTCCGAACTCGGCTGTTCGGCCAACGCAGCGTTGATCATCCCCAGATCCGCCAACAGTTTGTCGTCTGGGTAAGAAAGCAGCAGCGACGCGACTTGGTGGATCAGCGGGACGTTCACGACGGGTCATCTCCATCGTCACGTCGTTGCTCTGGGAACAGTCCCGGCGGGGCGCCGTTGCCGTCCCAGTTCAGCAGGTTGACTCGCGACTTTAGATGCGAATCTTGAGCCGCGCTTCCAGATTCTTGACGGTTCTTCAGCGCTTGGAAGGTTTCGATCGCGACCGGCACCGGACCGCCACTGGCCTCACCGAACGGACCCGAACCGCCCATGCCCGGACCTTCGTCGAAGTCGAGCGAACAACCCATTTCTTCGAGGTTGTGTGCCTCTTCAACGTGCGCCTTGGGGATGACGTAGCGATCGTCGTACTTTGCGATCGCCAACAGGCGGTACATCTCGTAGATCAGTTCTTCGCTCATCCCAACCGCTTCGGGAATCGAAGCGTCCGTCGGGCGACCGAGGTTCATATCGCGCATGTACGACCGCATCGCGGCCAAGCGGTCAAGCACTCGGGTGATCTCGACGGTATCGCCGGCGGTGAACAGTTCGGCTAGGTACTCAACCGGGATCCGCAAGGCGTCGATCGCACCGAACAGCGTGCCGGCTTCTTCCGAATCGTGGC
>JAPXRA010000240.1:0-2872 GCA_033813795.1 Aeromicrobium sp.
GCGTGTAGGTGACGTAATCGCGCAGTCGGGCGAAGGCCTCATTGAACTCCAAGCTCGGGTCGAGCCAGCCGAGTTCGGGGGTCGCGTGGCCGAGGGTCGGGCTCATCACGAGGTCATGTCGTGTGAAGATCTCGTCGTACTTTGTGGCCGACTTCGTCAGCGCAACAATTGCGGCCGGCGTACGCCAGAACGTGCTGAGGAACTCTTTGGCCAAACCGTGGGTGAACGGATCGATCTTGTTGCGGTCGAAACCCTTGGCGATCGTGAATTTGCCGGCATAGGTGATCGAGAACGCCAACATCCGCCAGTACTGCACGAAATGCTGTTCGAACGCTTGGTCGATCGGCATTGGGGTTGGCTCGACTTCATGGCCAAGGCTTTGGAGTAGGTCGGCCGCGGCCGCCAACTCACGCTTGGTGTCGTCGTCAAGCGGTTTGCCGCTCAGCGTTTCGTCGACCAAGGCGATGCGCAGCCGCCGGTTTGCCGGGCCTTCAACCAAGCCGACCCGCGGCATTTTGGCCACTGGGCGGTAGCGTTCGGCTGCATCCAAAAAGACTGCTGTGTCGCGCACCGTACGAGTCATCACGCCGTTGGACACGATGTCGACTGGGGCGTCCTTCATCGCCAGCGCCGGGGCCACCCGGTCGCGGCTGACTTTCAACCCCACCAGGCCACAGGAGGCGGCCGGAATCCGGATCGAACCGCCACCGTCATTGCCATGAGCGATCGGCACGACCCCGGCCGCAACCAGTGCCGCCGAGCCGCCCGAAGACGCGCCACTGGAGTACGCCGGATTCCAGGGGTTGCGCGTGGGTTCGCGGTCAACGAACTCGGTGGAGGCCGTTAGCCCGAACGCCGGCAGTGAACTGGAGCCAATGATGTTCACGCCGGTGGAAAGGAACTGGTCGGTGAACGGTTCGTTCTTGGGCGCCGACACCGCCGGCACAGCAGCAGAGCCGTGCTGGGTCGGCAGGCCTTTGAAGTCGGTGTTGTTCTTGATCAGGCTCGGCACGCCAGTGAATGGGCCGATCGGTAAGTAATCGTCCTCGGCGCGAACCGCGGCCCGTTCGCGGTCGTCGTGGACGATGGCGTTCAAGGTCGGTTCTACCTGGTCGAGTCGAGCCAAGGAGGCCTCAAGGACCTCGGTGCGACTGAGTTCTCCGCCAGCGATCGCTTGGCCGATCGCTACGGCATCAAGATCGGCAAGGCAGTCATCGGTGAAGGCATGAATTCGAGTCACAAGGGTCAACAATAGACAACGGCGGCCCAAGGGCCGCCGTTGTCATAGGTTTTCGAATCTATTCAGCGTGAAACCTTGCCGGCCTTGAGGCAACCGGTGCAGACGTTAACCCGCTTCGGAGTGCCTTCAACGACGGCGCGGACGCGCTGGATGTTCGGATCGAAACGACGCTTGGTGCGTCGGTGCGAGTGGGAGACGTTGTGGCCGAAGCCAGGTCCCTTGCCGCACACATCACAGACCGCTGCCATGGCGAGACTCCTGAGTTTGATTTACCGAATACAACCTCTCCACCATACCCGACGTGGCTAAGTGATTGGAAATCGACTCCTCGCTAGTCTCTTCCCATGGCCTTACGGATCGATCCGGTTCTCTTTCGCAACTGGGCCCGACTATGCCTAGATTCGCTCGCCGCGGCCCGTGACGAGATCGATGCGTTGAACGTGTTCCCGGTGCCAGACAGCGACACTGGCACGAACGCCTACTTCACTTTTGCCGCCGGAGTCGAAGCCCTAGACCAACTCGACCCGAACGCCGACGCCATGGAAACCATGCGCGTTTTTGCCGAAGGTCTGCTGATCGGTGCGCGCGGTAACTGCGGCACGATCTTGGCCGAACTGCTGCGTGGCAGCATGCGTTCGCTACGCCATAACCCCGAAGAAGTGACCTCCCAAGAGGTCGCAGCGGCCTTGGAGTCGGCGTCGACGGCGGCCTATGCGGCAGTCGGTAAGCCGCAAGAAGGCACGATCTTGACCGTTGGTGCCGCGGCGGCAGCTGCTGCCCGCGCCGCGGCCGCAACCGAAGACGACCCCAAACGAGTGTTTGACGCTGCTGCGAGCGCGGCCCGCGAGGCACTCGCGTTGACCCCAACCCAACTCGAACGCTTGGCAAGAGCCGGCGTTGTCGACGCTGGCGGTCGCGCACTGGTGGTCGTGCTGGACTCGTTGGCGTTGGCGCTGACCGGGCGCCAGCCAACCCCGGTGGCGGCCCTAGTTCCAGTTCCACTGCCGGATTTAGGTGCCGACCTCGACCAAGACGGACCCTCCTACGAGGTCATGTACCTGTTGCGCACCGACGACTCGCAGATCGCGACCTTGCGCCAGAGTCTGGAGCCGTTGGGAGATTCTTTGGTCGTCGTTGGCGGTGACGGACTTTGGAACGTCCACGTCCACGTTGACGATGTCGGCAAAGCGATTGAAGCCGGGCTGTCGATTGGTCGGCCGTTCAACTTGAAGATCACTCACTTCGCAGAACAGATCTCACGCCAAAAGGCGCCAACAGGCAGGCTGATCCTCAGCGCAGTTACCGGTGAAGGCCTAGCCGAGATTACCGAGCAGGCCGGGGCCAAGGCGCTGACGTTCGGACCGGGGCAGTCGCTGAGCGTTTCCCAAATCGCCGCCGTGATTGACGCGGCATCGGCGGCCGAAATCATTTGTTTGCCGAACCGAGCCGGACACATTGCAATGTTCGAAGCAGCAGCCGAGAGGGCTCGCAACAACGGCGTCAGAGTCGCAGTCTTGCCTACCACCGTCCAAGTCCAAGCGCTAGCGGCCTTGGCCGTGCACGACCCGGGT
Source organism: Aeromicrobium sp. (assembly GCA_033813795.1). Taxonomy (GTDB): domain Bacteria; phylum Actinomycetota; class Actinomycetes; order Propionibacteriales; family Nocardioidaceae; genus Aeromicrobium. The sequence goes on from JAPXRA010000240.1 coordinate 2,812, forward strand.
CGGCCGTTCGATGTGGTGGTCGTGGCAATGTCTAATGCCGCCGGCGCGACCCGACATGGCG
>JAPXRA010000241.1:0-2860 GCA_033813795.1 Aeromicrobium sp.
CCTCGGCCGCTTCGACGAAGGGGCCGAGCTAGAACGTGTCGTGATCTGTGGTCAGTACGGGGCCGAACGCTATGACCCGCTGACCGGCGAACAGATCCGGCCGCAGCCGCCAAACGCGATTGCCGAGTTGGCCAGCACTTTGCCTAACTGGCTCGCCGAGCGAGGGGCGGGGCAAGTGCGAATCGAAGACAAGTCGATTGCTTTGGCGCTACACGCGCGTGGCACCGACGAGCCGCAGGTGTTTGATCGCCTTGGGGAAGAGTTGGGTCTATTGGCTGCTCGATTTGGACTGCAGATTGAGCTCGGGCGGCAAGTGGCTGAGTTGCGGATGCCCGGCAACGACAAGGGCATGGCCGTGCGTTGGCTAGTCGACCGGTTTGCGCCCCTCGAGGTGATCTATGCCGGTGATGATCTCGGGGACCTGCCGGCGTTTCGGGAACTGGCCGCGATGCGCTCGGCAGGCCTGGCTGTGACGCTGATTTGTTCGGCTTCGGCCGAGCAAGACGCGCTGGTGCCGTTGGCCGACTTTGTGCTGGACGGTCCGGACGAGGTTGCGCACTGGCTGACCACTTTGGCCGACGATCGCGGCTGAGATCTCATTATTTGAAACGCCATCTCAGATTGCGAGATGGCGATTTTAGTAGCCGCAGACCGGTTGCCTAGGCTGAGGCCGACTCATCCAGAGGGGTTTAGGGATACGGCCCGACGACGCCCCAGCAACCAGCCGATCAGCGGCCAGGTGCTCATTCCGTCCGCGACCGAACGTCGGTCCGGAGAGATGAAGGAGTACAGATATGTCTCTAACGCTTACCGAGCGTCCCAAGTTGCGCGACGGTGCTTTCGGCAATGCCGTCGGACTGATCTGTCGCGAGTGCGGTGCCACCTGCGAACTCGGCCCGCACTACGCCTGCTTCGAGTGTTTCGGCCCGTTGGAAATCGCCTACGAGTTCGGCAAAGTCACCCGTGAAGAGATCGAGGCTGGGCCAGCCAACATTTGGCGCTATAAGTCGCTATTGCCAGTGCCGGCCGATATTGAGCAGAGCCCGAACCTTGAGCCTGGCTTCACTCGTTTGCTAGATGCCAAGAATCTCGCTGCCGAACTCGGCCTGACCAAGCTTTGGGTAAAGGACGACAGCACGAATCCGACGAACTCGTTCAAAGACCGAGTCGTGGCGTGTGCGCTGAGCGCGGCCCGGGAATTTGGCAGCAAGGTCTTCGCTTGCCCGTCCACTGGCAACTTGGCGAACGCAGTTGCCGCCGCTGGCGCCCGTGCCGGAATTCGCACGGTGGTTTTCATCCCAAGCAATTTGGAAACACCAAAACAGGTCAACTCGGCGGTGTTCACCGAAAACCTTGTCGCAGTTGACGGCAACTACGACGACGTGAACAAGCTGGCCAGCGAAATCGCGGGCGAAGAAGATGGTTGGGCGTTCGTGAACGTGAACGTTCGACCGTTCTATGCCGAAGGCTCCAAGACGCTCGGCTACGAAATCGCGGAACAGCTCGGTTGGCGACTGCCCGACCAGATCGTGATTCCAGTTGCTTCCGGTTCGCAGTTGACCAAGGTTCACAAGGCCTTCCAAGAATTGATCAAGCTCGGCCTAGTTGAGGACAAGCCCTACAAGGTTTTTGGCGCCCAAGCCGAAGGCTGCAACCCGGTGGCAACCGCGCACAAAGCCGGCGTCGACGCAATTCGTCCGGTCAAGCCCAACACGATTGCCAAGTCGCTGGCGATCGGAAACCCGGCAGATGGTATCTACGTGCTCGATATCGCCCGTGAAACCGGCGGGGCTGTCGAAGAAGTCAGCGACGATCAGATCCGCGACGCGATCGTATTGTTGGCCCGCACTGAGGGAATCTTCACCGAAACCGCAGGCGGAACGACCGTCGGCGTGTTGAAGAAACTAGTTGAAACCGGTCAGCTCGATCCGAACGCCGAGACGGTCGTGATCAACACCGGCCACGGGCTAAAGACGCTTGATGCAGTGACCGAGAAGGTCGGCCCCCGAGCCACCATTGCCCCAACGTATGCGGCTTTTTCGGCTGCTGAAATCGCCTGAACCTTTCAACTCAATCTCAAGGAGCCACCATGGCCGTGTCCGTTCGTATCCCCACCATTTTGCGCAGCTACACCGGTGACGTTTCCCAGGTTGAGGCCGAAGGCTCGAACCTGACTGAAGTGCTCGAATCGCTGGAAACTTCCTTCCCGGGCATCAAGGCGCGCATCGTTGATGAAGACGGGAAACTTCGTCGGTTCGTGAACGTCTATGTTGCTGAAGAGGACGTGCGTTTTGCCGAGGGCTTGGCGACGAGTACCCCCGCTGGCGCGCAGATCTCGATCATCCCGGCGGTTGCTGGCGGTTGCTGAATCGACCATGGCTGGGGTGCGTTGAACGGGTTTGGTTAGCACTCGTATAGTGAGAGTGCTAGACGCTGGTCAGCAATGACCGCGACCCAAGTCAACGACAGTTGGAGCAACCCACCCATGGCCAAGTCCATCGCATTCAACGAAGAAGCCCGTCGCGGGCTCGAGAGCGGCATGAACCAACTTGCCGACGCCGTCAAGGTCACGCTCGGCCCCAAAGGCCGCAACGTCGTCCTAGAAAAGAAGTGGGGCGCGCCCACGATCACTAACGACGGTGTTTCGATCGCCAAGGAAATCGAACTCGAGGATCCGTACGAGAAGATCGGCGCCGAGCTCGTCAAGGAAGTCGCCAAGAAGACTGACGACGTCGCTGGCGACGGCACCACCACTGCAACAGTTCTGGCTCAGGCGCTCGTGCGCGAAGGCCTACGCAACGTCGCCGCCGGCGCCAACCCGATGGGCCTGAAGAAGGGCATCGAGGCCGCGGTTGAGGCG
>JAPXRA010000242.1:0-2838 GCA_033813795.1 Aeromicrobium sp.
CAGCCCGGCTGCGACGCAGGCTTCGACCACCGAGTTGTCATCGAAGCGCTGCAGAATCTTCATCGGCTCACCGGTGGTGGCGGCCAAGAGTTGCAGCACTCGGTCGTAGGGGAAGTCCAGTGGGGCGCCGATCCAAGTTTCGCCGATCACGTCTTTGGGCGAGAGTGACCGCCGATCAGCCAGTCGGTGATCCTCGGGGAGCGCCACGTCAAACGGCTCGCGCAGCAACGGCACTAGGTTCAGCCCGCGCTCGTGCCACTGCTCGGTCACCGTCGGCGAATCAGCCACCACCACGTCGTGATCGGTAACCATTTCAAGTACGTCGTAGTGGTGCGTGGGATCTCGATCGGTGCAAATCAGATTCACCGCCGGCTCGTCGGCCAGCCGGTTGATCAGGCCCGGAAAGAGCATTTCAGCTCCGGTTGGGAACATCGCCACCTTTACGTCGCCGGCTGGTCGGCCCATGTATTCGAGCCAGTTCGCTTCGGTGCGTTCAATTGCCACGGCCAGTTCTGTTGCCAGCGAGGCGAGTTCTCGACCTGCGGACGTGAGTTGCACGCCTCGCCCTGCTGGCTCAACCAGTGGCGCCCCGGCTTCACGCTCGAGCAGTTTTAGTTGCTGCGACACCGCAGAAGGTGTGATCTGCATCTCATCGGCCACCGCCCCGACGGAGCCCCGATCGGCCAATTCCCGCAGCATTGCAAGCCGGCGCACATCCATGTAGCAACACTACATGTTCACTTAAGTTCAATTAGATAGACCTAAACGAAAATGCGTCGCAAAATTGTCGGTAGACGCAACCGGCGTCAGCCGAAAGGAGAAAGCCAGATGACCTTCCTAACAATTTCCGCAGTTGCCCTACTGACGATCGGTGCCGCGAAGACTGCACGCCTAGTCATCACCGATGGGCTTTCGCCGATTCCGACCCGTCGCTACTGAGACTTCCTTCAAATCCCCCGTTCGCAACTGCGGACGGGGGATTTTTTCTTTCTGCGCCATATCGATTTGGTCCGGCACAGTTGTGGGCTACTATTTAGTTACTGGCCGGTAGCACTCGCCAGTAACCAAATCCCTGTCTTGAGAGGTACCCGGCCCATGAGCCATTACAAGAGCAACGTGCGCGACGTCGAGTTCAACCTGTTCGAACTCTTCGAGCGCCAGAACGTCCTCGGCACCGGCCCGTTCAGCGAAGTCGACACCGACACCGCCAAGAGCATCATCGCCGAAGTTGAGCGGCTCGCCCGCGAAGAACTCGCCGCGTCCTTCGCCGATGCAGACCGCAACCCGCCAGTCTTTGACCCGGCAACCCACACGCTCAAGCAGAACCCCGCGTTCGCCAAGAGCTACAAGGCTTGGGCCGACGCCGAATGGTGGCGCCTGCAGCTCCCTGAAGAGCTCGGTGGACAACTTGCCCCCTCTTCACTGATCTGGTCCTTGGGCGAATTCGTCCTCGGCGCCAACCCGGCCATCTGGATGTATGGCGCAGGCCCGGCTTTCGGCCGCGTCATCTGGGAGAACGGCAACGACCGCGACAAGGTCATCGCCCGTCACGTAATCGACCGGCAGTGGATGACCACGATGGTCTTGACCGAGCCGGACGCCGGTTCGGACGTCGGCGCCGGTCGCACCAAGGCGTTCCAGAACGAAGACGGCACCTGGCGGATCGAAGGCGTCAAGCGCTTCATCACCTCGGCAGTCAGCGACCTGACCGAGAACACCATGCACATGGTGCTGGCGCGCCCGGTCGGCGTTGAAGGCGTCGGCGGCCCCGGCACCAAGGGCCTGTCGCTGTTCCTGGTGCCCGAGCACCACTACGACCTCGAAACCGGCGAACTAACCGGCGAGCGTAACGGCGTCTACGTGACGAACGTTGAAAAGAAGATGGGCATCAAGGTTTCGGCCACCTGCGAAGTCACCTTCGGTGACCCGCAACTTGGCGGCCCGGCCACCGGCTACCTGCTCGGCGAAGTTCACGACGGCATCAACCAGATGTTCCGCGTGATCGAGAACGCCCGCATGATGGTCGGCTCGAAGGCCATTGCCACCTTGTCGACCGGCTACCTCAACGCTCTTGAGTACGCCAAGGAGCGCGTCCAAGGTGCCGACTTGACCAACCCGGCCAAGGATGCCCCGCGAGTGACCATCACCCACCACCCGGACGTTCGCCGGTCGCTGATGACGCAGAAGTCGTTCGCCGAAGGCATGCGTTCGCTGATGATCTACACCGCCTGCTTCCAAGACGAAGTGGCGCTGAAGAAGGCCGCCGGCGAAGACGCTTCGCTCGACGAAGCGATCAACGACTTGCTGCTGCCGATCGTCAAGGGCTACGGCTCGGAGCGTTCGTGGGTGCTGCTTGGCACCGAGTCGCTGCAGACCTTCGGTGGTTCGGGCTTCCTGCAGGAATACCCAATCGAACAGTACGTCCGCGACGCCAAGATCGACACCCTCTACGAAGGCACCACCGCCATCCAGGGCCAGGACCTGTTCTTCCGCAAGATCGTGAAGAACCAGGGTCAGGCGCTTGGCTGGCTGTCCGAGCAGATCAAGGCGTTCATCGAGAGCGAAGCTGGCAACGGCCGACTCAAGGTCGAACGCGACCTGCTGGCTGCGGCCCTGGAAGACACCACCGCGATCATCACCGCGATGTTCACCGACCTCATGGCCGCCAACCCGGCCGACGAGAACGGCGACATCAAGAACGTCTACAAAGTTGCGTTGAACACGACCCGTTTGGTGTACGTGCTCGGTGACCTCGTGGTCGCTTGGCTGCTGCTGCGCGGCGCCGAGATCGCCCAGAACCAGCTCGACGCTGGCGCCGAAGGTGCAGACAAGTCGTTC
>JAPXRA010000243.1:0-2354 GCA_033813795.1 Aeromicrobium sp.
GCGAACGGTCAGCCCTTGCAAGCGGACGCCAACGGTAGCTATGGCCGCGTTACCGTGACGTGGCCGGGTCCTAGCGGTTACTCGGCGGCGTCGGCGGGACCATTTTCCGAGATGCTGCCAGAGGCGAGCGTCGCCGCAGACGGTTCCTACACGATCAATGGCTTGTCACCCGGTTCGTACATTGTCGAATTCCATCCCCCTACTCAGGAGCACGCTGGACAGTGGTGGGACAACAAGCCGGATTGGGTTTCGGCGACAACGTTGAAGCTGAAAGCAGGAGAATCTCGCACTGGCGTGGACGCTCAACTGGCGCTGGGTGCGTCGATTTCGGGAACTGTAACCGGGGCAGATGGTAAGCCGCTGGAGTTGACCAATGGGTGGAACATGTCCGGTTATGCCGTGGCATTCCAGCTGCTGTCCAACGGTACGTACCAACGGGCAGAAAAAGCCCCAATCACTGTCGACGGGTCATATGAATTTCGAGGTCTGCCTGCGGGCACCTATAAGGTGCGGTTCGAGCCATTCGGATCGGCCCACCCCGACACCTACTGGGGCGATGTGTCGGAGCTTGAGTTGGCGGCATCGTTGAGTTTGACGGCCGGGCAGTCTCATACCGACATTGATACTCAACTGCCAGTGGGCGCTTCGATTTCTGGCAAAGTCACCGGTGCGAATGGTGAGCCACTTGTCGCAGGGAAGTACAGCATGTTGGGTGCGGTCCACACGATGAAGTTGAGCGCCGAGGGCCGCTATATGTGGAAAGAACACGTCGAAATTGAAGAGGATGGTTCGTACACGATCAGCGGGCTTTCGGCCGGAACCTACAAGGTTGAGTTCCGGCCCTACGACGGGGTCCACGAAGCTGAGTGGTGGGAAAACAAGCCTGATGAGGTCTCAGCAACGCCGATCACCTTGACTGCCAGTCAGGCACTTGTGGAAGTAGATGCCGAATTGGCGCTGGCGGGCGAGCCGACAACTGAGCCGACGCCGACGCCTACTGCGGGCGTGTTGGTTAATACGGTTCGGCCGTCGGTGTCTGGATTCGCGGTGGTTGGTGCGAGTTTGCGGGCTAAGCCTGGTTCGTGGTCTGTGGCCGACGCGAAGTTCGCGTACCAGTGGTTTGTTGGTGGCCAGAAGGTTTCGGGCGCGACTGCTTCTTCGTTGAAGTTGACGAAGGCTCATGTGGGTAAGACGGTTCGGGTTGAGGTGACTGCGTCGAAGGCTGGTTCGGCTTCGGTGAAGGCCTTGAGTTCCTCGACGGGCAAGGTTGCCTATGCGTCGAGTTTGAGCGTGAAGGCTGCGGCGAAATCTAAGGGCAAGGTCGAGTTCGCGGTTGTGGTGAAGTCGAACAAGAGTGCCGCCAGGGGGAAGGTTGCTGTTTATTTTGGTTCGAAGAAGCTAAAGACGGTTTCGTTGAACTCCAAGGGCAAGGCGACGGTCAAGCTTTCGAAGCAGGCCAAGGGCAAGAAGTCCTACACCATCAAGTACTTGGGTTATGGCACGGCCGCGCCGGTATCGAAGACGGTGAAGGTGACGGTCAAGTAGCTGTTTGGCAGGTCTTAGCAGATTGGCACTTGCAACGCGCGACGGAGTTCTTCGTGCAACTCCATTGCAGTTGAGGCCGGGCGAGTAAACGGCAGAGTTTGCCGGTTTGCGCCCGATTCGCAGATCCAGTTCAGTTCAACTGAACTGGCCGTGAGTGTAGCGACTTGGGCTACCAAGATAGCTTCATAAGCGATTTCGGCATTCCGCGAAACTGACACCCGCAGTTCTTCCTCGTGCGATTCGTTGATGTGTTTGCGGTTGCGCTCCAAGAAGCCGGGGTTTAGTTGCAAAGCTGGGTCAGCGAACGCCGCAGGAGAGATCGGAATCTGTCTGCCGCCTTGTTCGAGGATGATTCCGTCGGGAATGAGAGCTAGGCACTCGCGTGTTTCGCCGCAGCATGCGCAACGTTCGGTGTCGACCCAGTGCAGCTTCCCGCGCAGTAGCAGGACCTCATCTGAATCCAGGGCAGGCTGGACCTCAAGTAGGACGCGGGTGTGCTGATGAGCGGCCGCCACGAGAGCACTGCTCGGCTCGCAGCGAAACTCGGTCGAGCCTTGCCAGTACTGGACCCCTTGGAGCGTTACCTCGGTGACTGTGTGGACCTCGTCCTGTAGCCAGAGAGTCATTGACTCCTGGAGTTCGAGGATGCTGCGAGCGCGCTCAGCCGAATTCTCCATAGTCATAAACCTAGATTAGGTGAGCCTATCCTTATTCTGTAAACGAGGGGCATTTGCGACTAGGGCTGGAGTTATTGGGCGCACTGCAAGCAGGCGAAGAAGTTCTTGACCTCGAACTGGTGTTCGAGTACG
>JAPXRA010000243.1:2364-2830 GCA_033813795.1 Aeromicrobium sp.
AGGGCTGGGTTTGTTGTTTGTGCAGCCAGGCCGTGGAACGGACCGGCGTGGTCGCCCAACCCCACAGTACCCACAAAACGCAGACCCCCCCTGAAAACTTTCCCGTAAAATCTGCCGATTCACTCTTGACCTCGAACTAGTGTTCGAGTACGATCGAATTATGAATCCAGATCCGCGGTCCGCTGAATCGTGGCTGGCTGCCGCCCCCGAGGCGCTGGATGCGGTGCGGGTTGCGGATTTGGATTCTCTTTCGGCTGAGGAACTTGTGCGGTTCGCTTCGCTTGGTCAGTCGATTGTTCGGGCGGCTCAGGCGATGTGTTTGGCGCTCGCTTCGGCTGGCGCTCGCAAGGACGCGCATAAGGCGGCTGGGTTGGGTTCGATGGAGTCGCTGGTTGCGGCCGATTCTGGATTGTCTCGCCGTGACGCGGCGAAGCATTTGAAACTCGCTTCTCAACTGGAGGCGGCG
>JAPXRA010000244.1:0-2830 GCA_033813795.1 Aeromicrobium sp.
CGCTCAAACCGTCAAGCAAGTTCACCAGGTCCTCAACAATGACAACCATCTCTTCTGGGCTCTTGCGCGCCGCGTTCGCCTGGGCCTTGGCCACCGAGGGTGTCGGGTCTAGCACCCGAACTTGAAGTGCTTGGTCGCCTCGGCGACCGGCCGCAATGCCGAACTCGACTCGGGTGCCCGGCTTGAGCGTCGAAACCCCCGCCGGAAGTGCGTCGGACCGCACGTAAACATCCTCGCCGCCCTCGCGGCTCAAGAAGCCAAAACCCTTGTCTGAGTCGTACCACTTCACCTTGCCGGTGGGCATGACGTAATCCTTTTCCTCGCGAGAACTGCCAACTGAACCATTCTAGTCATCATCGAACTCAACCGAGATGGTCTGGAACCCTTTGTGCCGCTGCATCCGGGCGTATTGGGCGTAAGCGCGCCGATCACCGGCGGTCAAAACGACATTGTCGGTGAACGGAGTGAGCAGTGCCCGCGGGTAGAGACCGCGTCGGCGAACGACGTTGATCTCAAGTCCGATGACAATGATTGAGGTCAAGACGAAAAGCAAAGCCAACAGGCCAAGCACCAAGGCGAAGGTCTGGTTCATCGAAGACGCCCGAGCCAGCACGTTGGAAACGTATGCGTCCCCCGCGACTTGCAGCCCCTGCCAACCCAAGGCACAAAACAGCGTTCCGGGCAGCACCGAGCGCCAAGAGGCCCGGCGCAAGCTGATTAGTTTGAACACGAACACGAAGATCGCCCAAGTGATTAGGAAGCCGACCAAACGGGTCAGTAGGCCCAAGTCTGGCAACGACTCCAGCCCGACCAAGTGCGGGTTATCCACGACGGACTGCACGATCGCCACCAAGAGGATCCCTGCGCCGCCGATCCCCAATACCGCCAAGGAACGCAGTCGCATCAGGAACGGGTTTGGCCTGCTGTTTCTTGGCACGCCCCAAGCGACGTTGGCTGCGTTTTGGGTAGATTGGCCGACTCCCAATGAGCCGTATAGCGCCGCTACCGAACCGATGATGATTGCCGAAGCGCTGCCGGTGATGGCGCCGGGGCGGCCCAGTTGGTCTCCGATGATCGGGAACTGCCCCAGCGCGGTATCCAACAGTCGCTCCTGCAGTTCTAAGTCATCTTGCAAGAAGAAGCCCAAGATCGACGTTGCGATGAGCATCAACGGGAAGATTGCGATGAACGAGTAGTACGTCATGATCGCGGCAAGATACGGTCCTTGGTCGTCGAAGAACTTGTAGACCACCGCGATCGGGAACCCCAAGACCGGATGACGGCGCTGAAAAGCGTCGACCCGGCTGAGGATACTCATGGCTCGTATTCTCGCGCAGATGATGTCCGAGTCCGGTAAGACCCCGCCCGCGCGCCGTCAAACAGCACCGCGACCCGACAGTTTCGTCGGGCCGCGGTGCTGGTGAACTAAAAAGTTCGTTTACTCAGCTGACAGTCGAAAACGGCGGAAGCTGACGCTTCATCACCTTGCCAGTGGGGTTGCGTGGCAACTCGTCAATGAACATCACGCCACGTGGCACGGCGAACCGAGCGACGTTGTCCTTGGCGTATTCGATTAGCCCGGCGGAGGTGATCGAGGCGCCGTCGGCAAGCACCACATAGGCCGCCAGTCGCTGACCCCAGTCGGGGTCAGGGATTCCGGTGACTACAACGTCGGCAACGTCCGGGTGCTCGATTAGGCAGTCCTCCAGCTCGCGCGGGAAGACGTTCTCGCCACCGGAGACGATCATGTCGTCGTCGCGGCCGGCGACGAACAGTCGGCCATCTTCATCGAAATAACCGAGGTCGCCCGAATCCATCAAGCCAGAGTGGAACGCCCTGTTGCGACCATCGGTGTAGCCACCGAACGGCATGTCGTTCGCAACGTGAATGACGCCGATGTCACCGGTGGGGACTTCATTGCCGTCGTGGTCTAGCACCTTGACCGTGGTACGCCACGGCGGACGACCGGCCGTACCGGGAGCGGCTCGCAAATCGGCCGGACTGGCGATCGTGATCCAGCCGGTTTCGGTCGCGCCATAGAAGTTGTAGATCGAGTCGGTGTACATATCCATGAAGTGCAAGGCCAGTTCGCCGGCCAACGCCGAACCACTCGAGGCGGTGATTTCGAGCGAAGAGACATCGGTGTTGCGCACTACGTCTGGATCGGCCCGAACCATCCGCTGCAACATCAACGGCACAACGACAAAGACCTTTGCCTTGTACTTGTCAATGTCCTTGAGGGTCTGCTCCGGGCTGAATTTGCGCCGCAAGATGATCGTCGGGCTGGTCGAAAGACCGAAGCCGAGGTTGATCAAACCCCACGAGTGGAACAACGGCGCAGCGATGATCACTGTCGAGTTGCTCTCATATGGAATCGAACCAAAGTAGGCCAAGACCGGCTTGAGGTCGTCTGGCTCCTTGCGCTTGGCGCCCTTGGGCAGACCCGTGGTGCCCGAGGTGAAGATAACGATTTCGCCGTGACGCTCCGGAACGGGCTGGGCGGCGGCGTTCTTGCCCTCCACCGACGAAGCGACCGAGTCGAGGTCGTCTGGTGCGTCTGGATCGGCCCAAGCGAGCATCAACCGGCTGCGTCGCACGTCCTCGACCAGCGGCAAGAACTCCTGATCGAGGATCAAGAGTTCGGCGCCTTCGCGTTCGGCCAAGTCGGTCAATTGGGCGCGGCTGGCCATCGTGTTTAGCAAGAGAGCCCGACCACCCAGTTGGATGATCGCGATCAGCGAGATCACTAGGTAGCGGTGGTTGCGCGCCAAGACGGCAACCGAATCGCCAGCCTTCAGCCCGCGCTCGCGCAGCACTTCGGTGAACTGGT
>JAPXRA010000245.1:0-2823 GCA_033813795.1 Aeromicrobium sp.
GAGACAGGGGCCAAGCACCTTCTTCAAGTGCTCACCCAGCGCTTCGGTCAGCACCGGACCGAGCGGTCGATAAGTCCGGGCCAAGGCGTCAACCTGACCGCCAAGGGTGGCCAGGTCGGCTTCGGCCGCACCGTCGATCGCGCCCAGTGAGAGTTCACCACCCAGATCGATCAGCAGTTGGTTGCGTCGGCTGGACGCACCGTCGGTGAGCGATTCGATCGAGTCGGCAGTACCCAACTGATCGAGTCGGACTTTGGTCCACCAAGCGATCAGCACGCTAGTTGCCGAAGCCGCCGTGAACGGCAGGTCCGCGGCAGTCTGCTGGGCCGGGCCGCGGCTCGGCGCCGAAGTGGCCGCGACCAGCTGCGCCGCTTCTGCCGCGGGGCTGGCATCGTCCGTCGAGTTGGCGTCGGGTGCCGACTCGACCGGTGCCGGGTCCTCGTCTTGACCAAAAACGACTGCGGCGTCGCGTTCCAGGTTGAGTACTTCAACCTTTCGATAACCGGGCAGTTTGAGGGTGCCCGCAGCCAGGTTCGCGACGGTCGGCGCCGAGGCGACCCCGACTTCGATCAGCCGCTCCACCCCGAGGCCGCCGTCAGTTTCGGCGGCGAACATAAGGTCTTGGGTTTCGATCCAGCGCACCGGGCTGGCGAACTGCCAGGCGAGCAGTTCGATCAGCAGGTCGCGACACAGCACACCTTCGTCTTCGGAGCGAACGATGCTCGTGCCGACGTAGTCCTCCACTTCACAGATGAAGTCTTCGGCCAGGCTGAATGGCCGCGGCACTAGGTTCGGCACATAGCGGCCTAACAGGATCTGCGGGTCGATCGTGGCGGGCAGGAGCTCTTCGAGCCGACGTCTAAAGTCCGGCACCCCCGGATGCAACACCCGGCTGTGGAACGGCACGTCAATGCCAGGAACCAGGATGAAGGCGGCCTTGCCGCCGAATTGTTCCCTGCGTTTGGCAACGTCTTGCTCCAGCAGTTCTAGTCCGCGAACCGTGCCGGCGATGGCGTACTGGGAGCCACGCAGGTTGTAGTTCACGATTTGCAAGAACTCGCCATAGTCGGCGGCCAGCTGTTCGACATAGGCGGTGACCTCGTCGTCGGCCAAGCCGATCTGCGAGGGCCGGATGGCGGCGAGGCGATAGTTGCTCGCGCCGGTTTCATCGCGCGGAACCAAGGTGTGCATCACCGAACCGCGCTGGTAGACCACCTCGACAACCGCTTCAAGGCCGATAACCCCCGACACTGCCGCCAAGGCGTTGTACTCGCCAACCGAGTGTCCCGCCAAAACCGCACCGTCCACGAACGCGCCAGTTTCCTGCAGTTCGGCCATCTGGGCCGCCCCGAGGACAGCCATCGCCACTTGCGTGAACTGGGTCAGGTAGAGAACGCCGTCGCGGTGGCTGTGGGTGACGCCGTTGACGGTCAGTTCGGTCGGGTTGTCGCGCACCACCGTCAAGATCGAGAAGCCGAGCGATTCGCGGGTGTGCCGGTCGGCCCGGTCCCACACCTCGCGGGCGGCCGGGCACCGCTGATAGCCGGCCATCCCCATTCCTTTGCTCTGGATGCCCTGGCCGGGGAACACATAGGCGGTCTTCGGCCAGGACAGCAAGGCGGTCGCAGCCATCACCAGTTCGCCGTCGGCGCGGACAGTAACTTCCAGCAACTCCTTGCCGGCTGACAAGCCGACCCGGTCGGCACGGACTTCGACTTCGGCGCCGGGGGCCACTGGTGCCATGAACCGGGTGGTCCAACCGCGGATTGACCGGCCAGTTTGCGCCGACACGATCTGCTGGGCAGCAGCCGATGTCCACATGCCATGGACGATCTGCTCACCTAGTCCGGCAAGTTTGGCCGCGGTCGCACTGGTGTGGATCGGGTTGTGGTCACCGGTGACTGCGGCGAAGGCCCGCAAGTCACGCGGCGCAGTCAAGGTTGCGCTCGCGCGGCGGCGACGCGGCGTCTGGTGCAGTTCGGCGTCAAGCGCGTCACCGGCCTGGTCCGGTTCAGTGAGCGGCAGATCCCCGAGCCGGCCACGAATCGCGAACCGCTCGCGCATCCGCGTGCTCCCATCGACGTTGACGTCGATGGTCAGCACACGGCCGAACTCGGTGTCGGCCACGTCGACAAGGTCGGCCACGATCTCAAGTTGGCCGGCCGCCGGCATTTGAGCGACCTCGATTTGGTGGTCGAGGTGAACCAGGTCGAGCATGCCCTCTACAACTGGGCCAGCACTGCCCGACTCGGCTTGGCCGATCACCGCGAAGATCGCTGGCCAGGCCAGGCCCACCAGCACGTCCGGAACCGCAACTTTGGCGTCGATCGGCGCACCCGTGACGGCGGCGTGGTCGGCAATCAGGTGGCCGTCCCAATCCACCCGAATCGAGGCCGAGCCGTCAGTGACTTCGGGCAATTCACTTTCGACCGCGCCGCGCAAAATCTGCCTCATTGCCGCTACTGCCGAGTCAACCGACACCACTGGCATCGCGCCAAAAGCCACGGCCGGCGGCACGTCGATGTTGATCGCCAGGTCGATGTCATTGCCCAAACGGACCGCGAATTCGACCGCGGCATCGCCCGTGGCGGTCAAGGTCGCGCCAGTTTCGGGGTGTTCGGCTCGGTCCTCAGCAGTGATCATCCAGCCAGAGCCAATCCGGGTGACGGGGTTAGTCACCGCTCGGTTCGCCCACAGCACGTCGGGGGCGGCGAGTACCAACGCCAGCGGTCCGGCCAGGTCGTCACCACTTCGGCGGCGACCAACGACGCGGTTGGCCGCCTGACCTTGGGCGTGCAGTTGGTCGATCGTTTCGTCCTCGAA
>JAPXRA010000246.1:0-2823 GCA_033813795.1 Aeromicrobium sp.
CGCCATTCCTGCTTACCCGCATCGTTGAACTAACCGGTGGCGAAAGCTTGGCAGTAAATCTCGAACTCGTCCGTAACAACATCGCGGTCGCCGCTGACATCGCCATCGCGGCGGCGGAGCGCCGGTGATTCTGCTCGCCGGTGACGTCGTGGACGACATCGGTGTATTGCCGCTCGAGCCAGTGACGCCACACAGCGACACCCGCTCTCAAATCCGGATGACCGCCGGCGGTTCGGCGGCCAACTCGGCCGCCTGGTTGGGTTTTCTCGGCGCCGAAGCTAGGTTCTTTGGCAAGGTCGGCACGGACGGGTTCGGTCGTCACGGCGAAGCCCTACGTCAATTCCACGTTGACCCGCGACTGGCAATCGATCCGAGCCTGCCCACCGCGACGATCGTGTTGACCCTTGACGAACAAGGCGACCGAACGATGTATGTCGACCGGGCCGCCAACGGGACCTTGACCGTCGATGAGATCGGCGAAGACTTGTTCGACGACGTCACCTGGTTGCACCTGACCGGCTACACGTTTTTCGATCCCGAAACGCGCCCAGTGGCGATTGAACTGATCGCCCGAGCAAAAGAACTAGGCATCGGCGTCAGCGTCGACCCAAGCACCACCGCGTTCTTGCGCGAGGTGACGGCCGAAGTTTTTATCGAATGGACTCGCGGTGTAGATCTGCTGATGCCAAACCTCGATGAAGCCAGATTGCTGGTTGGTGCGACTGGCCCGTTTGTCGACTTTGACGCTCTGGCTGAGTTGTATCCGCATGTCGTGGTGACCCTCGGTTCGATGGGCGCTGCCTATGTGAGCCGGACGGCTCGCGAACAGGTGGCCGCGGCCCGCGCTCAAGTCATAGACACCACCGGCGCCGGCGACGCATTCACCGCCGGTTTTTTGGCGGCTTGGACTAAGAGCCCGGACCCCAAGTCGGCACTGTCTGCCGGAGTAGGTGCCGCGACTCGCTGCGTTCAGCAACGCGGCGCTCGACCCTGAGCCGAACCCTGAGCGCAGGCCGGACGAAGTCAGGGTCCACAGGCGGGTATTTCCTGATGTGGGAACACCCTGGTTCAGGCGAGGCTTGGTCTCATGATCAAAGCTCAAGGACTGACCAAGAATTACGGCCAAACGGCTGCGGTCGATCAAATCGACTTTGCTGTGGCGCCGGGGCAGGTGACTGGATTTCTGGGACCAAACGGTGCCGGCAAGTCGACCACCATGCGGATGATCCTGGGACTCGACCGGCCAACAGCCGGTTCGGTCACCGTGAACGGCCACCCGTATGTCGATTCGCCGGCCCCGCTTCGCGAGGTCGGCGCCTTGCTGGAAGCTCACGCCATTCATCCAGGTCGAACTGCCAGGGCGCACCTGCGCCAACTCGCCGCCAGCAACCACCTTTCACCCACCCGGGTCGACGAGGTACTTGACCAAGTCGGGCTAACCGAGGTGGCTGATAAGCGTGCCGGAAAGTTCAGCCTGGGAATGGGCCAGCGGTTAGGTATCGCCGGCGCGCTCCTAGGCGACCCGGGCATCGTGATCCTCGACGAGCCGGTGAACGGGCTCGACCCAGAAGGCATTCGCTGGGTGCGCGCCTTGGCCAGGCAACTGGCAGACGAGGGGCGAACGGTCTTCGTGTCTAGCCATTTGATGAGCGAAATGTCGCTGATGGCCGATCATCTGATCGTGATCGGCAGAGGAAAAATCTTGGCCGACTGTTCGGTGGCCGAGTTCATGGCTGAGAATTCGGCTGCTTCGGTGTGGCTTCGAACGCCCGAACTCGATCTCGCCAGGAGCGCGCTGGCCGGGCCGAACGTCACCACCGAAGACCTCGACGGCGGGCTGCTTGTCCACGGCCTCGACTCGGGCGAGGTGGGCGAACTGTTGTTCGTTGCCGGCGTGCGAGTCCACGAACTTTCCCCCAGGCGGTCTTCGCTTGAGGACGCCTTCATGACCCTCACCGCCGATTCGGTGCAATTTCACACTCAGCTAGAAGGGGCTCAAGCATGAGCACTATCACTCAAACCCACGGTCGAACCAACCTTCGACACACGATCGCGGCCGAGCGAATCAAGTTGACCAGCGTCCGCTCGACCTGGTGGACGCTAGCAACAATCGTGGCGCTAGGCGCCGGGCTCACCGCAATCATTTGCGCGACGAACGCGGAGTGGCTGGCAGGCCCTGAAAGTCTTGAACCGCCGGCTTCGTTCATTACCCAAGGCATGATCATCGCCCAAGTTGGCGCAGTTGTGTTGGGAGCCTTGATTGCGACGAGCGAATACAGCACCGGACTGATCGCGGCGACATTCGCCGCAACCCCGAGCCGCGGACGGGTGATCTTTGCGAAGGCAATCTTGACCTCGACCGTGCTGTTTGCGGTGGGTACGGCCACTGCCTTCATGGGGTTCTATTCGGGAAACTGGTTCCTAGCCCGTGAGGGGATCGGCTTGGAGATGGAAGGCGCGGTTCTGCGGTCGATGTTCGGCAGTGGTCTTTACTTGGCCGGGCTGGGCTTGCTCAGTATGGGGGTGGGCTTCATCGTCCGCCACACAGCTGGCGCGATCTCCGGCCTGCTGGCACTGATATTTGTGATCTCGAACCTGGTGTTCTTGATCCCGGGCCAAATTGGTGAGCAGATCGCCAAACTGATGCCTGCGAACGCCGGCTCGGCGATCGCGATGCCAGTTCATTACGACCCGAGCATGGTCGACCAAACCTTCGGTCCGTGGACCGGCTATGGCGTGTTCATGCTCGAAACCGCCGTGGTTCTGGCCGTCGCTTGGCTGCTGGTCAACCGTAAAGACGCCTGAAGACGGCGCCCAATCGGG
>JAPXRA010000247.1:0-2810 GCA_033813795.1 Aeromicrobium sp.
GTCTCGGGTCGGATTCACCGGTTCGCCGTCGACCAGTTTCGTGCCATCGAATGGGTCGCAGCCGATGTTGGTCGCGCTCCATAGAGTCAACTGCGGGAACTCGGTCGTGCCGAGTTCTGCGGCAAGACTCGCTGGGATCGAGTTACCCAAGATCAGCACGGTTCGGTGGTCTGCGGCCCGGTATGGCTTGGGCATCAAGATGATGCCGTCGTCGAAGCCGGGGGTTTGGCTCGCGTCGGTCGTTGGGTCGGTGTTGGCGACGGCGTAGGAACCGGCCAACACCAGTGGCACGGCACCAACGACGACGAGCCGCGAGAGCTGTGCTCGGCTCGGAAGCAGTGGCGTGCGGTGCCGAATCGGGTACTCGATGAACTTGTAGGTCAGATATGCCAGCACGACGCTTACGGCGGCTCGAGTCAGCGCCAGTCCGACGCCCGAAAGGGGAGTGGTTTCGGTGTTCAAGTAGACGATCACCGGCCAGTGCCACAGGTAGAGCGGGTAACTGATCAGGCCGATTCCACGGGGGATCGGACTGCCGAAGAATTTGGTGAAAGCAGTGGGTTTTCCACTGGCGGCACCGAGAATAGAAATTAGCGCCGCGATGCAGACGACAACTAGTCCGCCGAGGAAGACCGCTGAACTCTCTGCGTCGACAAAGAACATGGCTGCCACCACCAGTGCCAGCGACGCCCACGGCGCGAATACCAGCACTCGGGTGAATCTGGCATCTTCGGCAAATGCTGCCTTGCCCAAAAGCAGTGCTGCACAAACACCAATCAGCAGTTCGAACGCGCGGGTGCCGGTTAGGTAGTAGATCGTCGAAATGTTCGTGCCGCCGACGTAAAGGTGCGCCATGTAATAAGCCGAAGCCATGGCAAGCCCCGCGAAGATGAAGGCCTGGATTTTCCGCTTGGCAACCACGACCGAGACCAATAGCAAAAGTAGCGGGAAAACTAGGTAGAACTGCTCTTCAATTGACAGCGACCAGGTGTGGCGAACCGGTGACGGCAGTGCGAGTTGATCGAAGTATTGCTCGTCGCCGAAGGCAAACCGCCAGTTCGACACGTAAAACATCGACGACACGATGTCCCAGGCGACCGAGGACCGACGTGTGCTGACCGTCCAAGTCCAGGCGCAAACAACTACAAACAGCAGCACCGTAACTAACGACGGCAGCAGGCGCCGCAACCGTGCACCCCAAAAGCGAGCGAGCGAGATCCGTCCCCAACGGTCCTGCTCGGTGACCAACAGGCTCGTGATCAAGAACCCGGAGAGCACAAAGAAAAGGTCGACACCTAACCAGCCGCCTTTGAGCCAGTCGGCGTTCAGGTGGAAAACCAGAACGCCAATGACCGCGACCGCCCTCAGTCCGTCAAGCGCTGGACGGTACGGAAGGCGCGCCCTCAAGGCAGGGGTAGGTGCCGACATCTTCTAGGTCTTGGCTTGGGTCTATCGACCCGAAGCGTCAGTCTTGATCGTTGTCGAAGGAGCGACGACGGTTGCCGCGAGGCTCTTCGTCGGTGGTCGAAACGGTGTTGTCGGCGCGTTCGATCTGACGGGTGAACCCGAACAGGTAAGCGCCAAGTGCGGCAATTCCAAGGCCAGAAGCCACGAAGGCGATTCCACGGTAAAGGTACTGCTGGTTGATGCCTTGGCAGATGCCCTTCTGGAAGGCGTCGCTGGGCATTGAGATTGCCGTGCCGCAGTCAAAAACGGCGCCCGCGGTGGTACGCACGTCAGTAATGGGGGACAGGAGGATGGCTGCGCCGTAGAAGATAAAGGGCAGCGCAGCAAGGAACGCAATCTTCGTGCCGAGGGTCGGAACGGACTGCGAGCGGGCGTCAGAGTCGTCGAGCATGTGACGCATACTACTATCGAGCGCGCCGTCGGTGTGTGTGGGTAACCAAGTGTTAGGCAGAAGATATTTTGCGTCGTGGAATTGTCCTTGCTGGCGGTTTGGGCACCAGACTTCGACCGGTTACGGGCGATCTGCCAAAGCCGTTGGTACGCGTCGGGGGCGAGCCACTGGTGGTCCATCAGATTCGACGCCTGGCCGCTGCGGCAATTCCCGAAATCATCGTCGCGACTGGCTATGGAGCCGAGCAAGTTGCCGAGCAACTCGGCGACGGCTCTGCCTGGGGTGCGAACCTCAAGTTCAGTGTGGAAACCGAGCCGTTAGGCACAGGTGGAGCCATTGCCTTGGCTGCCAAATCAGGCGTTCAAGCCGAAGACTTCGTCGTGGTGGTCAATGGTGACTTGCTCTCCAAACACAACCTTGCCGCCCAGATCGAAAGCTTCGAGCGTTCCGGTGCCGACGCTTCGATCCATGTGCGTGAAGTCGAGGATCCGCGTGCTTACGGGGTTGTACTGACCGAGGGCGATCGGATTACCGGCTTTGTTGAAAAGCCCGAGAACCCGCCGGCAAACTTGGTCAACGCCGGCACCTATGTCTTTCGCGGAGCCGTGTTGCTCGACCTACCCGCCACGGTCGGCTTGTCGGTCGAACGAGACGTTTTTGGCCAACTCGCCCAGTCGGGTGAAGTTATTGCATATCGTGACGATGCGCCGTTTTTAGATGTTGGCACCCCAGAGGCACTCGCGGCAGCAGAAAGTTGGTTCGAGTGACCGCGGCGGCAGCACCCACAACCCCTAAACCTTTGCGGCGGAACCAAGCGCTCGACGGCGCTCGTGGTTTCTTCATGTTGGTGCTCGTCGTAGGTCACTTCGGCGTCACCTGGCTCTACGGCGCTTGGACGATGCTGTCGCTGTTCTTCATGACTTCGGGCTATCTGATCACGATCATCATGCTG
>JAPXRA010000248.1:0-2788 GCA_033813795.1 Aeromicrobium sp.
AACTCGCCCCTTCGTTGTTTTTCCTGCGCATAGCCCTCAGCGCCTGGACCGGACTACGCAAGATGCCGGCGCCCACGACCGTCGGCACATCTCGGCGCTCCAACAAGACAAGCGACAGCAAGACTAAGCCCACTGAGATCGCTCCCATCGCGATCAACGGAGCCCAGCTGATCGACTCGACGGGCACATTTGGGACGTGCTGAAAGACCGAGATACCCCGAAGGGAACGGGGAATCCCCAACAGGTCACCGTAAATTCCGAAGATTACAGATACCAAGATCAGCAGCCACGCCAGCGCAAACCAGGCGGGCCGCCAGGCAACCATTAGTAGTGCAAACGCCGCCAGCAGCCACGCTGGCGGAACTCGAACGAGTTGCGCCAAAAGTGAGTCGGGCAATTCACCGGCGCTTAGCCCAGTTGCCAAACCGGCCGACAGTTGCATGATCAAAACCCCAGTGAAGATGAAACCCGCCAGCGCCAGCAGCATTTGACTTCGCGAAACCCGGGTCGCCAAGACGGCCTCCAGCCGGCCAGTTGATTCTTCGGCTCGCCAGGTGCCTACTTGGGAAACCGCCCAGCAAGCGGCGGCTACACCAAAGACTTCGGCCATCACCGAAACAAAGGAATCCTGGATCATTCCGGCGCCACCAAGGGACTGCAGAATCTGGGTGAACTCTGGTGTGGTTTCAGCAAAGTCGCCGAGGTCGGGGATCAGCGAGCCGACGAAAACTCCCGTCACAGCGATAACAACCGCCCAACCCAAAAGCGACCGCCAACCCAGTCGTGCGACGAGCGTGATCGGTCCAATCAGGTGACGAGAATTTGGTCGGCCAGCACCAATCGCGAACAAGCCAGCGCCGAGGTCGCGGCGAAAAGCCACGAGGCACGCGCTCAAAGTCAACACCGTCGCAACCGCAATCGAAAGCCACAGCGGCCAAAGATGCAGTTCGCCAAACGGATCGACTGCCTCGTACCAACCAAATGGGTTCAGCGCCCCGATCGCGCTCTGTCCTCGCAGGTCGCTTACCCCACGCAACACATACGCGACCAGCACGAACGTGATGACTATCGATTTCGCTGCCCGCGCAGTAGCGGTCAGTTGGGCCGCGACCGCGGCGACCGACAACGAAACTAGGGCAGGCACGGCCAACGCCACGCCGTGTCCGATCGATTGGCTTGGGTTCGCACCGTGCCCGATCAAAGTCACCGACGAGGCCATGGCTACCACCAAAACCAGGGTAAGAGCCGCGATTAACGCTGCGGCTAAACCCGCTGCTCGCCCAAGTTGTCCAGCAGCTAGAAGTTCGAGACGACCCGCCTCCTCTTCTGCCCGCGTATGTCGCACCACAGTCAGAGCAGCCAAAACCGAAAGCGCGGCAGCCATGAACAGGCCGATTCGCCATGACACGGACGAGGCAACCGTCTCGGGGTGTTCAAAACTCCCCAACAGGAAAGTCATCGCCGGCGTGGCCGAAAGTGAGGTTTTCAAGCCGACACGGTCTTGCAGAGTTGGCGCCAGGCTAGCCATCTGAGTGGCAGTGGCTAGATAAGTCCCAACAAAAATAAGTGCCGTCCAACCAACCCACCTGCTTTCTTGGTACGCGGCCAGTTTGAGCATCTGTCCCAGGCCTCGCAATGACCTCACTTCGCATCTCCGGCGTACTGGCCTAGGAACATTTCCTCCAGTGATGGCGGTTCGATGGTCAACCCGGTTGGTTCCAACAACGCCACCTGCGCCAAAACTGCAGCCAGTTGGTCGTCATCGACATGAAGGGCAGTTCTGGCACCTTGGATTTCGAAGTTGTGAACACCGGGCAGGTCAGCAAGCCGACTGGCATCACCACCGAACTCGGCGCTTAGGGTCGATCTTGTAAGGCGACGCAACTTGTCGAGCGAACCGGTCAATACCGTCTTGCCGGCGCGGATAATCGTCACGTCATCGCAAAGTACCTGCACCTCGCCGAGAATGTGGCTGGACAGCAAGACCGTGGTCCCGCGACTGGCTGCTTCGCGTATCGCTTGACGGAACTGCTCTTCCATTAGCGGGTCGAGTCCCGAGGTTGGTTCATCCAAAATAAGCAGTTCAACATCGGCCGAAAGCGCAGCAACAAGGGCGACCTTTTGCCGGTTCCCTTTCGAGTAGGAGCCTGCTCGTTTAGTTGGGTCGAGGTCAAAGCGCGCGAGCATTTCTTCGCGCCTACTGGTGCTCGCTGCCACACCGCGCATCGACAACAGCAAGTCGATTGTCTCGCCGCCAGTGAGCCGCGGCCAAAGCGCAACGTCACCGGGAACATAGGCGAGCCGGCCATGCAGATCGACCGCGTCTGAGAACGGATCACGCCCAAGCACCTTTACCCTGCCACCGTTCGCCCGGTAAAGCCCCAGCAGCACCCGAATTGCGGTGGACTTTCCGGCACCATTTGGCCCCAGGAATCCGTGGATCCGGCCGGCAGATACCTTCAAATCGAACCCGTCGAGCGCGGCGAAGGTCCCAAAGCGCTTCACCAGTGCAGTTGCGTCGATTGCTAGGTCCATATGTTCATCTTGCCCCGGCAGCGGTCCAGGTGGGACGGTGAACTGGTGAGTGAACTACATGAACTCGATGCGGTCGACCTAGCCGATGCGATTGCTCAAGGCCAGACCTCCTGCGTTGAGGTGACCCGACACTTCCTCGATCGGGTCCAACGCGACGAACTCGGCGCGTTCATCACTGTCACGCCCGAGCTTGCACTAGCCCGAGCCGCCGTCTTGGACGCGTTGACCGACAAGCCAGCCTTCGCCGGTGTGC
>JAPXRA010000249.1:0-2765 GCA_033813795.1 Aeromicrobium sp.
GATTTTTTTGATGAAAGATTCAACCGAATTTGTACCACCGCTTGGATTCTGGTTGTACGATTATCCTGCAGGTTTGATGAGCCTTGAGCCGTTGGATCCGCCGTCGACCCGCCGTTTCACCCCCCCGAGAACGGCGGGTCGACCTTTTTGCAACTGTAGTTTTTGGGGACAGTCCCTGAGATGGCCAACACCAGTCAGCGCAACCTGCAATGATGACCGCGTGATCGCACTGCACCTAGCGGCTTGCCTGCTCGCGTTGCTGGCGATTTTTTTGGTGTTTCCGGCTAGGCACAGTTCAAGTCGACCGATCTGGTTGTTCTGCCTAGGCGCGGCGGCTTGGTCCGGCGCGTCGGCCGTGGTTGCGGCCCTTCCGGGAACGGCGTGGTCAATGACCGCAAACGCACTCATGTTGCCGGCGGCCGCGGTTAGTGCATCGGCGGCGCTGGTTGCGGCGCGACGTTTGGTGGACGGAAATTGGGTCGTGCCAAGTTGGTTGCTGCTGGTGATGGCTCTCGAACCGGTCGCGATTCTCGGCGTGCGTTTACTGCTTCTGCCTGACCTGACTTCAGCGCAGTTCCGCGAAACCTGGTGGTTCTACCTACACGCCGCATACTGTTTCGCCTTGCTGCTCTCGGTCAGTTTCACCGTCAACGCGCGCCAGCGCGACCCATCACGGCGGGTGAAGACTTTTGTGGTGGTGTCACAGGTCATGGTGATCTCGGTAATTGCGCTGGAGTTCTCCGGCAGAGAGAACGCTCATCTTGCCGTCGCAGTTGGAGCAGCGTTCTCAGCATGGGTCGGGCGACACTATGCCGATTGGGAGACTTCTACGGCCAGGGCAGACAGTCTGTTGAACTCGATTGGCGTATTCCTATTTGTGTTCGACCGCGAAGGCGGGCTCAAGGATTGGAACAGCAACGCCAGTCGCTTGATCGAACTAGTAACCAAATCGCGTCCGGTTCGCGGAACAAACGTGATGGAAATTCTGGCGTGCAAACTGCCGTTCGCTGATGGCCGGGTGATTGATTTTGACCTGGCTGGCGGCCGTTTGCGAACTGCGGCGAACGTGCACCAAGTCGATCCCTTGGCTCGGGCCGATCAGCAGACATGGGTGGTTATGTTGCGGCCGGTTCGGTCCAACCTCGCCGGCGATTCCTTCGCGGGAATTTCAGGTGAACTTGCCGGACACGACCCCTCTACCCAGACTTTGGGGCGAAAGGCCACAACGAAGGTGCTTGCGACTGCTGCCAGCCACGGCAAGGTCGCGGTGCGGATCGACGTTCGCGCAGCCGATCCGGCAGCGCGCGAGGACGAACTTATGTTCCTGATTGCCGGCAGGCTCCAGGCTGCTTTTCCGGAGGCACAGTGGGGACGCCTCGAAAAGTGGGTATTCGTGGGCGTGTTCGAGCCAAGCGAGGGCGCGAAGGCCAAGGACCTCATCGACTTGGCGTCGATCACGGGGTCCGAGCTTGCCGCGACCGCCACCACGACCTTGTTGGTGCCGGATCCGACGGAATCTGGTGAGCGATTTGCCCACCGTGTTGCAGTCGCCCAACTGGACGCCGGTTGAACATCAAACCCCCGCTGGCTTAGAAAAAGGCACACCAGTTTGTAAACATTAGTGACATGTGACGCATCTCACCCGCTAGAGTCCAGCCAGGGAATGTTCCCGGGGCTTACAGATGGAGTATCAACACGTGATGCGTTCACTTCGAATTGCAGCGGCTTCAAGCCTAAGTGCGCTGCTGTTAGTGTCCGGCGGTTCTATCGCAAACGCCGACTCGGGATGGTGGGTCGCCAGTTCGACGCCGTCGCCCGAATCTGAGGTCAACGCCACTGGCGAACCTCACAAGGGTGAAAACGCCAATGGCGACGTCGAAGGATTCGTCGACGCCCATACCCACATGTTCATGGATTTGGGTATGGGTGGCAACGCTGTTTGTGGCGCGACCTACAGCGAAAAGGGCATCGCCGATGCGCTGAAGGACTGCAACAACCACGGAGTTTCGATCCTGGAAAACTTGACGAACACCGCTGGCAAGGACTTCTTGGCCAAGCATGATGAGACCGGCTGGCCTACCTTCAAGGATTGGCCGACCTACTCTTCGCTGACTCACCAGCAGATGTACTACAAGTGGGTCGAGCGCGCTTGGCGCGGCGGCCAGCGCATCATGGTCAACGACATGGTGTCGAACCCGGGCCTGTGCCCGATCATTGGCATCGTTGCTGGACCAAACAAGTACAGCTGCAACGACATGGACACGGTCCGTCGGCAGATTGATGCGACCTACAAGTTGCAGGACTACGTCGACCGCCAGTACGGCGGCGCTGGCAAGGGTTGGTACCGAGTTGCCAAGACGCCAGCTCAGGCACGCGAGATCATCAAGGCCGGCAAGCTCGCCGTTGTCTTGGGTGTCGAGGTTTCTGAGCCGTTCGGCTGCAAGCAGACTCTCGGCATCGCCGGTTGCTCCAAGTCCGACATCGACCGCGGCCTAGATGAGTTGAAGGCCAAGGGCGTCAGCAGCATGTTCTTGTGCCACAAGTTCGACAACGCCTTGTGTGGTGTGCGCTATGACACTGAAGTCGCTGGCCTGTTGGTCAACGCTGGCCAGTTCCTCACCACTGGCACCTGGTGGAACCCACAGACCTGTGCCGCCGGCCAGCCGGCCGACAACACCGTGATCGGTGGGGTCCTTCCCAAGGAGCTTTCCGGAGTGTCCGGCTTGCCGGCGATCGCACCGCTTTACCCGAAGGGGCCGCACTGC
>JAPXRA010000250.1:0-2725 GCA_033813795.1 Aeromicrobium sp.
TCTTGGTTTCCTTGGACTGACCGTGGACGCTTCTGATACAGCCGTCGCCATCGCCGTAGGCGTGGCCATGATTTCGTTGGCGGCGTTTACCCGCTGGTATCTGCTCAGCCGGCAACGGAGTTTGGGTTCGGCAGAGGACCGCGCCACCTACGAGACGTTGCACACGGCCGCCTTGGCCGCACCGGCCTTGCGCGGCGGTTTGACCGCCGACACCGTGCAAAAAGCGCTGCCGCACCTGCGCGACCTGCTTGGGGTGCGCACCGTCGGCATCACCGATCTAGACGGGCCGCTTGGCTGGTCCGGGAGCGACGAAACCGCATTGACCTCGGCCTTGGTCGAGTCGGCGCTAACCCACGGCCGCTCGCAGGCTTCGAATCGCATCATCGTGGCGCCACTTTCGGTCGAGGGCCGCGTGGTCGGCAGCATCGTGGTGGTTGACGAGAACGCCTATGCCGGTCTTGCCCGCACCACGATCGAGGTCGCCGGTTGGGTTTCGAGCCAGCTGGAACTGGCGGAGTTGGCGGCGTCTCGTACGGCACTGATGGAGGCCGAACTTCGCGCGCTGCGGGCACAAATCTCGCCGCACTTCATCTACAACTCGCTCGGCGCGATCGCTTCATTCGTGCGCACCGACCCCGAACGCGCTCGGGAACTGCTGTTGGAGTTCGCCGATTTCACCCGGTACTCGTTTCGCCAGCACGGGGACTTCACCACCTTGGCCGAGGAACTGCGCTCAATCGAGCGGTACTTAGTGTTGGAGAAGGCCCGTTTCGGCGACCGGTTGAAGGTGACAACGCGAATCGCTCCGGAAGTGTTGAACATGACCGTGCCGTTCCTGACGATTCAGCCGCTCGTAGAGAACGCGGTGCGCCACGGACTCGAACGAAAACCGGGGCCTGGCCAACTAACGGTGATCGCTGAGGACGCCGGCGCCGAGTGCCGGATATCGATTGAAGACGATGGCGTCGGCGCCGATCCAGAGACCGTGCGCGCGGTGCTTTCAGGGCGGCAAACTTCGGGTTCGGTGGGCCTAGCCAACGTCGACGAGCGCTTGCGCACCGTCTACGGAAACGATCACGGACTCGTGGTCGAAACCGGTCCCGGGCTGGGCACGAAGGTGACCTTGTCGATTCCGAAGTTCACCGCTGCAACTGTTGAGTGACTCGGCCTAGACTCAACGGGTGAAGTTCCTAAACGATCTAGCGCCAAGCCACGACCTGACGTTCAACGACGTTTTCATGGTGCCGGGAAAGTCCGAGGTGACTTCCAGGTTCGATGTGGATCTGACCACCGGCGACGGCACGGGTGCGACGCTGCCGATAGTGGTGGCGAACATGACGGCGGTGTCTGGGCGGCGCATGTCCGAGACGGTTGCCCGCCGCGGCGCGATCGCGATCTTGCCTCAGGACATTCCGGTCGAGGTGTTGGCGCGCAGCGTTGGCCGGGTGAAGTCGGCTGACCCGGTTTATGAAACACCGGTGACGCTCACGCCCACGATGACGGTCGGCGAGGCGTTGAGTTTGGTACCGAAGCGGTCTCATGGCGGTGCGGTGGTCGTGGACGAGTTGGGGGTGCCGAACCCGAAGGTGCTGGGCGTTTTCACTCCGGCTGACGCAGCCGAAATCGATCGGTTCGCGCAGGTTCACGAAGTGATGGCCACCGATCCGTTCGCTCTGCCTGTTGGCCAAGATCCGCGTGAAATGTTCAACCAACTCACCGGGCAGCATCTGCCCTTCGCGCCCGTTGTCACCGACGGTCGACTCGCCGGGGTGATGACTAGAACTAGTGCCCTGCGCTCGACCATCTATCGGCCGGCCACCGATCCCAAGGGTCGGCTCGCAGTGGGGGCTGCGGTCGGCATCAACGGCGACGTCAAAGCCAAGACTGAAGCGTTGATCGGTATCGGAATCGACGTTTTGGTGGTCGACACCGCCCACGGCCACCAAGCCAAAATGGTCGAGGCGTTAAAGGCGGTTCGTGAGGTTCGCGACGCCCACGCCGACGCGACCGGTCGGCGGTTACCGATTGCCGCGGGGAACGTAGTTTCGGCGGCGGGCGCAACCGACTTGGTGAATGCTGGCGCCGACATTGTGAAGGTCGGTGTCGGCCCTGGCGCGATGTGCACCACGCGGATGATGACCGGCGTCGGGCGACCCCAGTTTTCCGCCGTGCTCGAGTGCGCGCAGGCCGCGCGCGAAGCCGGTGCGCACGTTTGGGCCGACGGCGGGGTGCGCTGGCCGCGCGACGTGGCGCTCGCTCTGGCCGCAGGCGCTAGCTCGGTGATGATCGGTTCGTGGTTTGCCGGTACGCACGAAAGCCCCGGCGACCTGCGGTTCGACGCTGATGGTCGCCCATACAAGGAGTCGTTTGGCATGGCGTCATCGCGTGCCGTGGCGAACCGGACCCGCGACTCGGAGGGTTTCGAGCGCGCCCGGATGGGACTGTTTGAGGAGGGCATTTCGACTTCGCGAATGTACCTAGATCAGCAACGTCCCGGCGTGGAAGATCTGATCGATCAGATCACCGCGGGGGTCCGGTCCTCGTTCACTTATGCCGGCGCCCGAAGCCTGCCCGAGTTCGCCGACCGCGCCGTCGTTGGCCTACAGTCCAGCGCCGGTTACGACGAAGGCCGACCGCTGCACTCCTCCTGGTGAGTTGCCGGCTGGGGCGGTGCCTGTAGTCCCACTCTCCGGCCGGGGCGGTGCCTGTAGTCCCACTCTCCGGC
>JAPXRA010000251.1:0-2721 GCA_033813795.1 Aeromicrobium sp.
TGAAGACCCTCGAAGAGCGACTGCGTAACCGGTTCTCTTGGGGGCTTCAAACTGAAATGCTGCCGCCGGATCTGGAAACCAGAATCGCGATCCTTCGCCGCAAGGCCGCCAACGAGGATCTCGTCGTGCCGGCCGACGTGCTCGAATTCATTGCCAGCAAGGTCCAGACCAACATCAGAGAACTCGAAGGTGCGCTCATTCGAGCCACCGCCTTCGCCAATCTCAACGGAACCGTGGTCGACCTAAAGTTGGCCCAGTTGGTACTAAAGGATCTAGTTTCCGAAGGCGACGATCCAGAAATCACCAGCAGCATGATCTTGGCGCAGACGGCCGCTTACTCAGAATTCACGATCGAAGAGATCGTCGGCACGAGCCGATCTCGCAACCTCGTCCTAGCCCGGCAGATCGCGATGTACCTGTGCCGCGAACTCACTGAAATGTCTCTGCCGCAAATTGCCAAGGATTTCGGCGGGAAAGACCACACCACGGTTTTGCACGCGGAACGAAAGATTCGAAAGGAAATGGCCGAAAAGCACGCGGTTTACAACCAAGTAACTGAACTAACCGCTCGAATCCGCCAACAAGCGCGCACCTCCTAACTCGGCAATACCCACACTTGGGGACACACCTGTGGATCACTGAGTAAACCCGGTGAACATCGGGCCGGTAGATGTGAATCGAATGTGAACTAATTTCAATAATCCACAGCAGCACCGAAGAACACCCCAAGAGAAACCACAAGTCCATCCACCGACGCCGGCCCAGAACTACAACTAAAAAACTTGTTATTCACACAATCCACAGTGCCTACTACGACTACGACAGTTAAATAGACCCAAATCCACGTCGAAGTCAGCACGCCCCGTCACTGTGTACAAACACCAACCGTGGCAGGATTCAACTGACGAAGGAGAGGCATCAGAACGTGAAGTTCCGAATTGATCGAGACACCCTGGCCGACGCCGTAAGTTGGACTGCGCGCAGCCTGCCGACCCGACCCAGTGTTCCGGTGTTGACCGGCTTGCTGCTCCAGGCGACCTCTGATGAGTTGCTCATTTCGGGATTCGATTTCGAGACCTCAACTCGGGCCACCTTGGCTGCCGATGTTTCCAACGAAGGCCAAGCTCTAGTATCTGGCCGACTCCTTGCCGAAATCGTGAAGTCACTTCCGGCCGGCAAGCCAGTCGACGTCGTTCACGACGGCACCAAGGTTCAGGTGACTTGCGGAAGTTCGAAATTCAGTTTGCAAACGATGCCGGTCGATGAATACCCGTCGCTGCCGCAGATGCCAACCGCCACCGGCACCGTAAAAGCTGAGGACTTCGCCACGGCCGTTGGTCAGGCGAGTGCGGCCGCGTCAAAGGACGAGATGTTGCCACTGCTTACCGGAATCCGCTTAGAACTTGAAGGCTCAACGATTTCGTTGATGGCGACCGACCGGTTCCGCGCGAGCCTGCGTGATCTGGCCTGGTTCCCCGAAGCAAGCGACATTTCGGCCCAGGCTCTGGTTCCAGCCCGGGTGTTGTCCGACACTGCAAAGGCGTTGACCGCGGGAAGCGATGTGACCATCGCAGTCTCGACCGGCGACGCTGGTGATGGCCTAATCGGTTTTGAAGGCACGGTCGCCGGCGGACTTCGGCGCACCACCACCCGCCTGCTCGAAGGCGACTTCCCGCGGGTTCGCCAGTTGTTCACCGCTCAGTCCGAGACGGTGGCTTACCTCTCCACTCAGACTTTCGTCGACGCAGTCAAGCGCGTTGCTTTGGTCGCGGAACGAAATACCCCGATTCGACTTAGCTTCACTCAAGGTGAGCTACTGCTCGAGGCCGGTAGCGGCGACGAGGCCTCGGCTTCTGAATCGGTTGAGGCCACCGTCGAGGGCAATGACATCTCGATCGGCTTCAATCCGACTTATCTGCTTGAAGGTTTGTCGGTTATGACCGAGCCGGTGGTCCATTTGTCGTTCACCCAGCACACTAAGCCGGCCGCTATGTCTGGAGTTGGCGAAGTCGGAGCTGAGCCAGACGGTGCCTTCCGTTACTTGATCATGCCGGTTCGCTTGCAGAACTGAACCCACCGAACCCACCGAAACAGGAGCGACCATGCAAATTGGACTGGTAGGCCTGGGGAAAATGGGCGGAAATATGCGCACCAGAATGCGCAACGGTGGACTGACAGTGATCGGTTTTGACCACGACCAATCGCTAAGCGATGTCGACTCGCTGGCTGCGATGGTTGCCGAACTGCCGAGCCCGCGTGTGGTTTGGGTAATGGTGCCGCACGGCGAACCGACGACCGCGACCATCGATGCCTTGGCTGAGCTCCTTGAGCCGGGCGATCTGGTGGTCGACGGCGGCAACTCGCGCTGGACTGACGATGAAGTGCACGCCGCCAAACTGGCCGAACACCAAATCGGCTTTGTCGACTGCGGCGTCAGCGGCGGGGTTTGGGGCCTGGAAAACGGCTACGCCCTGATGGCCGGCGGCTCGGCCGAAGACATCGCCAAAGTTCAACCCGCCTTCGACGCGCTGCGTCCAGCTGGCGAAAGTGGTTTCGTTCACGCCGGACGGGTGGGGGCGGGTCACTTCAGCAAAATGGTTCACAACGGCATCGAATACGCGATGATGCAGGCCTACGCTGAAGGTTTCGAACTGCTGAGCAAGGCGGACCTAGTCGAAAACGTGACCGAAGTTTTTGATTCCTGGCGCGAAGGGACCGTAG
>JAPXRA010000252.1:0-2707 GCA_033813795.1 Aeromicrobium sp.
ATGGCGGCGCAGGCTGCTAAGAGCCAACCGGCCGCCCAAGTCGAGGACGAGTTGCTGACCATTGCCGCCTTGCCGGCCCCACCGGCGAAGGTCAAGGCGAACCAAGTGCCCGACTGGGCCGAATTGACTGTGGATCCGGCGGACCTCGTCGTCATCGTGGGTGCCGGTGAGCTCGGACCATACGGTTCGGCTCGCACCCGCTTTGAGATGGAAGTGTTCGACGAGTTGTCGGCCGCGGGTGTGTTGGAGTTGGCTTGGTCCACCGGCTTGGTGAGTTGGGATCAGGCGAACCGCGGTTGGTATGACACCGAAACCGGTGAAGCGGTTGCCGAGGCAGGGATCGCCGACCGGTACGAGCAGATCGTGCGAGAGCGAATCGGCGTTCGCCGCTATGGCGACGACGCCGACATGGTCGACAACTCGGCGCCCTTATTGGCTTCGGTGTTCCTTGAACAGGACTTGACTTTCACCGTCGCCAGCCAGGCCGAGGCCGAAGCCATGCGAGACGCCGACCCGGCGAACACCACGATCGGCCAAGACGCAGCAGGGGAGTGGTCCGTCACCCGTAAGGCCGGCACCGAGGTCCGCGTGCCACGGCGGATGAAACTGACTCGCACAGTCGGTGGCCAGATCCCAACCGGCTTTGATCCGAGAGTGTGGGGCGTACCAGCCGAGATGGTTGAGGCCGTCGACCGAGTCGCGTTGTGGAACCTAGTGTGCACGGTGGACGCCTTCTTGTCGTCCGGTTTCACCCCGGCTGAGTTGATGCGCTGGACTCACCCGGCGTTGGTGGCCAACACCCAGGGCACCGGTATGGGCGGGATGAGTTCGATGCACTCGCTCTACATCGACACGCTGCTGGGCAACGCCAAGGCGAACGACATCTTGCAAGAGGCACTGCCGAACGTGATCGCTGCGCACGTGGTCCAGTCCTACGTCGGCAGTTACGGCGCGATGATCCACCCAGTCGCCGCCTGCGCCACCACTGCGGTATCGGTAGAGGAAGGCGTCGACAAGATTCGCCTCGGCAAGGCCGAGTTCGTGGTCGCCGGTGGCTTCGACGATCTTTCGGTCGAGGGGATCGTCGGTTTCGGCGACATGTCCGCGACGGCCAACTCGGCGCAGATGGCAGCCAAAGGCATCGAGGACCGGCACTTCAGTCGGGCCAACGACCGCCGCTACGGCGGCTTCGTCGAGTCTCAAGGTGGCGGCACGATTCTGTTGGCCAGAGGAGATCTGGCCGCCAAGATGGGGCTGCCCGTGCTCGGCGTGGTGGCCTATGCCGCCTCATTCGCCGACGGGGTGCACACCTCCATCCCGGCGCCGGGTCTGGGCGCGTTGGCGGCCGGTCGGGGCGGCAGCGAGTCGGCCTTGGCTAAGTCCTTGGCCGCACTCGGCGTCGGCGCCGACGACATCGCCGTGCTGTCAAAGCACGACACTTCTACGGGCGTCAACGAGCGCAACGAGTCCGAACTGCACGAACGACTCGCCAGCGCCCTTGGCCGAAGTGACGGCAACCCGCTATACGTAATCAGCCAAAAGACCTTGACCGGTCACGCCAAGGGTGGCGCGGCGGCGTTCCAGTTGATTGGCCTGTGTCAGGTGTTGTCCGGTGGAGTAGTGCCACCGAACCGCAGCCTCGATTGCGTGCTCGATGATCTTGAGGAGCACGAGCACTTGGTTTGGTTGCGCGAACCACTGGCAACCGGACCACTGAAGGCCGGGCTGGTCACCAGTTTGGGCTTTGGTCACGTGGCCGGACTAATCGCGGTAGTGCATCCGCAGGCGTTCGTCGAGTCGCTGCCGCAGGACGAGCGAGTGGACTACTTGGCCGCAGCCGCCGAACGACAGTTGGCTGGCCGGACCAGGTTGGTGGCCTCGATGTACGGCGGTGATTCGATGTACACCCGTCCGGCAGATCGGCGGCTCGGCGCGGCCGGCGTGCGTGAACGCGAAGCGGCGCTGCTGCTCGATCCGGGTGCGCGTCTGGCTGTTGACGGGGTCTACGCGTGCCGGTAATCGGTACCGGGATCGATCTGGTGCACGTGCCGGGCTTCGCCGAACATTGGCGAACGCCCGGCACCGGGTTCGAGCGTGTCTTCACTGTCGGTGAGCGGGCCGATTGTGGTGGCGGCGTCAGCGACCAGCAGGTTGCCTCGCTCGCGGCCAGGTGGGCGGCAAAGGAGGCGTTCATCAAGGCCTGGTCAGAATCGGTTTGGGGCACACCACCGGTCGCCGATGAGCAAATCCACCACCTGATTGAGGTGGTCACGGACGCTTGGGGCCGGCCTCGGATGCGTCTGCTTGGTGAGGTGGCCAAACATGTTGCCGACCTGACGGTGCACCTCAGTTTGAGCCACGACGGCGACTACGCCACCGCCGTAGTCACGCTGAGCCGCTAAACGGTCAGGTGGCGTTGACTTCGGCGGAGATCAGGTAGGTGGCCAGCAGGCGCTTTAGTTCGATCACTGCTTCGGCGTGTTCTTGGCCGTCGCGTACGGAGAAGTTCAGCATCGAGTAGGCCACGTGCACCAGCACTTCGGCCATGATCTTTCGGCGTTCGCGCGGTGTGCCGGGGGTCAGCGGCGCGAGCACGAGCGCAACTTGAGTTGCCAGTTCGGCCTCGGTCACTTCGGCGGTCGAACGGGTCGCCGGCGTCGACTGCACGGCGTACCAAACCGCACGTCGCGAAGGATCGCTAACCCAG
>JAPXRA010000253.1:0-2693 GCA_033813795.1 Aeromicrobium sp.
ATCGAGTCCGGGATTCGCCGCCAGCAGCGCCCGGCCAGCAGAGCTGCCTTCCCAAGCACGCGCCGTTTCTTCGGCCGCTTGCTCGGCTCGATCCAAGATCAGTAGGTGCAGGCCCGAAACGGCCGCTTCGCGAGTGCCTTCGGGGCGAACACTCTTACGCGAGAACAAACGATCGCGCAGGCCGCCGACGGTTCGTTCCAACTTGCCGAAAACTTCAGGCGAACCGACAAAGTCCTGCCACCTGGCCAGCACCTCACCACGCATCATCGTGCCGTCAGTGGCGTTTGCCATCACTTCCGCGTGCGCTTTGCGATAGACCGTTTCGACATCCTCGTGAAGTTCGGTTGCGGCCTTGAGCTGAGCACCGAACATATCCGCGAGGCTCCGGCTGGAGGCTACGTCGTGCGAAATTGCACCCTGAAGAGTGGTCTCAACGATCGTTCGGCGGCGTGACTCATCGACGGCCAAGCCGCGCAGCCACATCACAATTTGCGCCACATCGCGGGCCGGCAGGACACCTTCGGCGTCAGGGGTCGATTCGGGTACCGAGAACAAAGCAACATTGCTAAGCCCGTGCTCGGTCAGCATCTTGGCCAGGTGCCGGCGCACGTCGGTGAGCGCATCTGGCGAGGTTCGGTCCAAGACAACTGCGATGGAGGCGTTTCGCTCTGCCGCCCGGCGCAAGTAGTCCCACGGGACCTGATCGGCGTACCTAGCCGCCGAAGTTACGAAAAGCCACAGATCGGCCGCGCCAAGCAACTGTTCGGCCATATCGCGGTTGGTTTGATCGATCGAGTCGAAGTCGGGCGCGTCCAAGATCGCCACGCCTGGCCAAAGCGTCGAACTGGCCACCTGGCGGATCGTGTTGGCCCGGCGATTGTTCGAGCCGGTTCGGACGTAGTCGGGCAAGATCTCCCCCGAAGCGAACCACTCGGTGTCGGCCGGGTGGTGCACCAGAACTGGAGTTCTGGTCGTTGGCCGCAACACGCCAGTGGCCGAAACTCGGCGACCGACGATCGAGTTCACCAAGGTCGACTTGCCAGCACCAGTCGAGCCGCCCACGACCACCAACAGCGGGCCTCTGATGTTCGACAGCCGCGGGATGACGTAGTCGCCTAGTTGTTCGGAGATCTCACGTTGCAGCCCGCGGTGCTCAGCGAGCTGGTCGACTTCCAGATCCAAGGGCAACGCAGAAACGGCCGCCGCCAATGCGGTGAGGTCCGTTACCAAACCGTCATCGACCGCGGCCTCACGCTGGGTAGGTGCAGGCGGCTTAGTCATGAAGATCTCTTCAATGATAGTTGAGCGAATTCAACTAGCAGTGTTGCCGTATTCGGCAGTCAACCTAGCGGTCAGCTGGCGTTCAACCCGCGGGCCTGGTCGACCAGCATCACTGGAATCCCGCGGCGCACCGGGTAGGCCAAAGCGCAGCCGTTGCAGATTAGTTCGGCGGCCTCGTTGTCGACGAACAAACCAGACCGGCACTGCGGGCAGACGAGAATTTCAAGTAGCGCGGGATCGAGGTTCACGGCACTACCGTAGCCGAATCGGATCGAACCAAGCGCAACGCCGGAGCATTGTCGTCGGTCTGCTCGGCGACGGGCCGGCCCGCTTCGCGCACTGCATCTGCCAAGGCCAGCAAGTCGTCGTGAGTGGGTTCGGGTTCGACGAACTGCGGTGCCAGTCGAATCACACTCCACCCTTGCGGAGCCGAGAGCCGTTCGGCGTGGGCCGCGCAGAGGTCGTAGGAATGCGGTTCAGCGTATGTAGCCAGTGGGCCAAGGACTGCAACCGAATCGGCGTAGACATAGGTCAGCGTCGAAACAGCCGCTTGCGCGCAACCTGTGCGCGAGCATCGTCGTTGCATTCCCACGATGGCGAGGTTAGTCCGCATCGCCAAGGAACCGCAGTAGGCTCACCGCGTGGCATCCGATCGCAGCAACGCCTCCCCCGAAGTCCATGGCCAACGCCTGGGTCGGACGCGAGATCGACGCGGGCGCGGGCCGCGCGGCGTGATCGCGCTGCCGGGCCCGCTGTCACCGGCTGGCCTGCCGATTGATCAGTCACGCCGGGCAGCGTTTGACCTATTGGTTTCGCAAGTGCTCACCAAATTGGACTCCCACTTTGAGCGCGAAGCCGAACACGTCCAAATCGTGGTGGAAGAGGCACCCAAACTGCCCGATCGATGGACCGACCCGGTCCCGCTTAGCATCGTGAACCCGACGCGAGGCGGTCATCAGATCGTGCTCTATCGCCTGCCACTACTGGGCCGAGCCGAGGACGCCGAGCAGGTTGCCGAACTGGTCTGGACAGTGCTGCTGACCCGCCTGGGCGAAGTTTGGAATCACGATCCCGAAGATCTCGACCCACGCTAGTTCAGCGGACCGATACCCCTGGCACAACGACCGTCAACGGGGCCGGACGCACTACCGCCGAAGCAATGCGGCCCTTGTCTCGCCACGCTGCCCCGAGCCAAACCTGGGAATCCTTGGCCGGCCGGATCACCCGGTAAGCCGCCATTTCGGACTTGGGCTTACCCACTGGTTGGCTCGCGCCAGCAGCGATCGAAACGCTCGTCACCGAGAGCGACTCCATCGAGGCGGAGAACTCCTCCACCTCAATTGAGGCCGCCGAATCGCCCGCGGTCGCCAGCAGTGTGACCGGTTGTTTCGCCACGAATGCCGGAACGATCG
>JAPXRA010000254.1:0-2692 GCA_033813795.1 Aeromicrobium sp.
CGAGGTTTTCTACGGGCTTTGGGATGGCTGGGGCGAGTTGTACGACGGCGGCCGGGTCTATCAAGCGGCCAATATCGGCTGGATGAGTCGGCTGATGATTCAGCCATCTGCCCCACGGATTCCTCCTGCGCTAGCCGAGGAAGTCATGTCCAGTCCGCGAGTGGACTTGGCCGGCAATCGCGAATATCTGTTGTTTTCGGGATCGGCCGCCCAGGTTGGCCGCTGGCCGACCTTGCCGGTGGAGTTCGACGTTCCGCGGACTTTGCCCCCAGCCTCAATCACTTGGCCGGTCGATCGCTCGTGGTTCATCACCGCTGACGTGGACCCAGAGTGGCTTTGCATCGGCGGTTCTGCCGAACTGATTTCTCGCGTCTTGTCCGATGCGCGGTTCGATGCTGAGCCCATCGAATACGGCGAACTACCAAAAGAGCGGAGCCAAGCATGAAGTTTGTCCTAGCATCGGCCTCGCCAGCTAGGCTGGCGACCTTGCAGGCGGCCGGACTTGACCCTGAAGTGATCGTCTCTGGCGTGGACGAAACGTCCGTGACCAGTACCAACCCGACCGAGTTGGTACTGGAGTTGGCGGGGCTCAAGTGCCGCGCGATCGCGGTGAGCCAGCCCGAGGCGTTGGTGCTGGGCTGCGACTCGGTGCTGGAGTTCGATGGTCAAATCCTTGGCAAGCCGCTAGATGCCCAGGTCGCTCGTGAGCGCTGGTATCAACTGCGGGGCAACGTGGGCGTGCTGCACACCGGACACTGCCTGCGTTTGGGCGATGAGGAGGTCTCACGCCATGTGTCCACCCGGGTCCATTTCGCTCAAGTTAGCGACGCGGAGATCGACGCCTACGTCGCCACCGGGGAACCGCTCGAAGTCGCGGGCGCATTCACGATCGACGGCCTAGGTGGCGCGTTCGTCACTCGAATCGACGGCGACCACCACAACGTGGTCGGGGTGAGCGTGCCAGCGGTGCGCGAACTAGCCGCAGATCTTGGCATCGCGTGGCCGAACCTGTGGCGCTGAACACGCCTGCGTGAGCAGAAGAACACCGCTACGACTGGGTAAATCTCGCCGATTGCGACAGACTGGATCGTTGGGCAACTCTCCTACTGCCCATTGAGGTCAAAATGCGAATTGAAGCACTCGGCGTAGCGGTCAATGGGCCGCACTCGGCTCTGCTTGCTCCCACCAACGCCACGATCCGAACCGGTCAGGTGACAGTCGTGGACGGTCCACCCGGCGCCGGTCACACCGCGCTTAGCTTGGTCCTTGGCGGGCGACTCGTGCCCAGCGCGGGCCGCATCCTCGTTGACGGGGTGCCCAACGGGCAGCGCCTGCGAGACGAAGTGGCCGTCGTTGACGTGCCAGATGTCTCCGAGCCCGATGAGGTCGTTTCCTTAGCCACAACCATTGGCGAGGAAATGGCGATGGCCGGACAGCGAGCCCGAATGAGCGATGTGCGCAACTGGCTCACCCAGCGCAATGCCATTAGTTGGCGCCACACCCGCATCGAGGACGTGCCGGCTGAAGTCCGATTGCGACTGTTAGCCGATGTGGCGGCGCACCGACCCGGAGTGCGGGCAGTCGTCCTGTGCTGCCCCGACCGCTACGGCACCGACGCACAAACAGCACTGGAAATTGCGCATGAGGTGGCCGAGCGCGGCTTGGCCGTATGCCTACAACTGGCCAGCAACACTGCTCGTGCCTTCGGCGATTCGCACGCAACGATCGGAGGCGACAAATGACCTCGATTCGACTGGCCTACAGCGAACTTCGCCGACTGACCGCCGGGCGGATGCCGACACTAGCGGTGTTGGCGATCTTGCTGATTCCGACGATGTACGCCTCGCTCTACCTTTGGGCGAACCACGACCCATATGGGCGGCTAACCAGCGTGCCGGCGGCGATCGTGGTTGAGGACGTGCCTGCAAACAGCAGCCAAAGCGGCCAAATCCACGCGGGCAAAGATGTGGCTCACGATCTGATTGAAGACGGCTCATTCGACTGGCGCGAGGTCTCTGCTGCCGATGCGGCTTTGGGGGTCAAAGACGGCACCTACCTGTTCGCGCTCACGATTCCGCAGACCTTCTCACAATCCTTGGCCTCGACTGCCGATTTCGAGCCGAAAAAGGCGCAATTGGTGTTGACCACGAATGAGGCAAACAACTACTTGTCTTCAACAATCGCCGAACAAGTGCTAGCCAAAGTAAGTTCCTCGATCGCCCAGAACGTGAGCGAACGCGCGGCCTCGTCCTTCCTCCTAGGATTCTCGAGTTTGCACGACCAACTAAAAGACGCCGCCCAGGGCGCAGGAGAGCTAAGCGAAGGCCTTGGTTCTGCCCACGACGGGTCCGGTCAACTTGCTGCGGGCGCGTCGACTTTGGCCACCGGTCAAGGCGAACTCCTTGCCGGTCAGCGAGCCCTCGGCGATGGGATTGGTGACGCCGAGCAAGCGGCAAAGAAACTAGCTGCCGGCTCGGACAAAGTGGCCGGCGGCAATGAGCAGTTGGCAGAAGTTGCCGACTTACTCGCCCAAAGGGCCGACTTGACCCACAAAGACCTAGATAAGGTTCGGGTCCAGATCGAAAAGGACCTAGCAGCGGCGGGGTTGACCGCCGAGCAGCAGCAGCTCGTCCTGTCTCGGCTCGACCAGCTTCGTGAACCGTTGAAAGACCTGAATCAGAAGGTGCAAGCC
>JAPXRA010000255.1:0-2688 GCA_033813795.1 Aeromicrobium sp.
AAGTTAGGTCGGTCGCATCGGCCAGTTTCTGTTCAAGTCGATCGGCGAAACTAGCGGCTGCAGCTTCGAGGTCTTCGGTCTGAACTTGGTGGACTTCCCACACCGGAGTCAGCAGTCCGTGAGCGCGGAAGATGCCGATCAACTGAGCTTGTGGTCCAAGGGAATCGCTGGATTCGGCCCGAAGCTTGGCTAAAGCGTCGAGCAGCGCCTCTTCCGGTTGCGCCATGATCCAGCGCAGGTAGGTGTGCTCGCCCATGTCGGTCAGGTAGGCGGTTTCGACTGAAGTCAGTCGCGTGGTTGGCGAGATCGACTCGTTCGCTTCGGCCAAGGCTGCCCCGGCGGCCGGGTTTGCGCGGTCTTCCTCGACCAGCCACCAGTCGAAGTCCTCGTGAACAACGAGGTCGAAGCCAGCGGTCGGATCGAGCAGGTCCTGCAGCCTCGGACCGACGCCCGGATCGGTCATCTTGATCGGCGTTCCGGCCGGAGTCTGCTGAGCAAGTTCGATCACGTGCGCGAGGTCGCGACTGATGTCGCCATGATTGTGAAGTACCTGCAGGCCCACCCAAATTTCGCCGTCTGGGCGCACCAGACCCGCTCCTGCACCAGGCAGCAGCGAGCACACTCGCACGCCGGTGCCGTCGGTCAAGCGGACCAATGCCGCAGCCGACGGGACGAACTCGCGAAGCGCCACCCAGTCCGCCTCGTTTGGCAAAC
Organism: Aeromicrobium sp.; assembly: GCA_033813795.1. GTDB lineage: Bacteria > Actinomycetota > Actinomycetes > Propionibacteriales > Nocardioidaceae > Aeromicrobium. Next base: position 715 of record JAPXRA010000255.1, read on the forward strand.
CTTCGAAGGTGCGAGCGACGAACGGCATGCGTTCTTTGGACGGCTTGTTGCGCCTGGACTTCTTACCCATGACGAACACGCTAGTGGTCAGGTTCTGGCCAAGTTAAACCGGAGGCGTTACGACAAGACCAGTTCGGCGCGAACCCTGGTGCCGTGAGATGAATCAACCGACCAAGAGTCGGCTACGCGACTGATGATCGACAGGCCGCGGCCGCCAAGGGAATCCTCGTCGAACGGGCGCGGGGTGACATCGGTGCTGTGCCCGGCGTCGCGAACGCTCAACTCGAGCCGTCGCGAATCGATGTTCCAGCCGATCTCCATCGTGCCGTCAGCGTCTGGGGTGCCGTGAGCCACCGCGTTGGCGATCATTTCGCTCAACACGATCAAGGCATTGTCGATCAGCGCGAGTTCGGCCCGGTTGATGGTCAAGAAGGCCGCGAGTTTGGTGCGCGCGATGTTTGGGGTGGAGGACTCAAATGGAAGACGAACTACGTCACGGCTGGTGACCATGCGCCCTCCCTGTGTTCTGAACCCGATTCCACAACTAGTAGAAAGTAACTAGTCATCGGGTCAGACGCAAGACGAGGCGTCCTAGATTCTGCTCGAATTTGCCCCAACTTCGGTTTCAAAACCGGTTGTCGGTGCCCGAAAGCTGATCTGTTGCCGCCAACGCCGGACGTTCAGTTGGCAGGTTGTAACGCCGCAGCATCACTTCAATTACGGCCCAAAAAACAAAGTAGATCGCCACCGTGGGCAGCACCTGAGTTAGCAATCCATTGACCGCACCACCGGCTGCGGTCGCGCCAAACAGCCCTAGCCCCATCCAGACGATGTTGTTGAGCACGTGGATGGCGATTGCCGCTTCCAAGCCGCCGGTACGCAAAGTGATCAACGCCATGGCCAATCCAGAGAAGAACACTGCGACTAGGCCCCAAACGTCATAGGAGTGCAGCCCGATGAACAGCAAGGTGGTCACCACTACCGGAAGTGCCGCACGCCTGCTCCACGACCCAAATAATTGCAGCAAGACGCCTCGAAAGACATACTCTTCGCCGGCAGCCTGACACGGCACCATCACCAAGACGACCAGTAGTGACCAAAGCGCAATACCCGTGGGCAGCACGAACGCGACCTTCGCAGCGGTAGCCGAAATAAGGATGATCACCACGCCGACAACGCCGCCTGCGACGGCCACGGCGGCCAGGACACACTTCCCGAACCAGCCCCAGCGGAATCTCCCTTGAACCGAATGGAGGAATTTGACCTGCTCGGGCCAAACCAGCCGAACAGAAATCAGCACGACTGGAACCAGTACTGCAAATACGGCGAATTCAAGCACCAGCGCGACCGGGTCACCGAAACTGAGGGCTGACGCCCGAGTCGCACCGTCGCCAACAACCTGCTGATGCTGGGTCCGTATCGCGATGAGTGCGTTCAACAGCACTAGCGTAGGTAGGTAAATTGCGATCGCCAACAGGACCGCCACCGGTAGGCGCCAAGCGGCGTAGTCGGGCGATTCGCGAACTAGTCGGTGATATTTGATCACCGGCGCATCGTGGCACAAACAAAACGCCCCCGCAGTCCTGAATTCACAGGACCGGGGGGCGTTAGGGCGAAACTTACTTCGCGGCAGCCTTGAGGCGCGAGCCAGCGCTGACCTTGACGCCGAAACCGGCGGGGATGTTGATGGTCTCGCCAGTGGCGGGGTTACGGCCCGTGCGGGCGGCGCGGGCAACACGCTCGACCGAGAGAACGCCGGGGATCGAAACCTTTTCACCATTGGCAATCGATTCGATTACCAAGTCGGCGAAGGCCGTCACGAACTCGTCAACTTCCTTCTTGGTGCTGCCGGTCTTGTCGGCCAATGCGGCCACGAGATCGTTGCGGGAAAGTGCCACGATTCTGCTCCTGATCAAAGATGAGATGTACCTCGTCAGTCTAGAGATCACCCCTAGCCTTACGACCTTCGGGTGC
>JAPXRA010000256.1:0-2676 GCA_033813795.1 Aeromicrobium sp.
AATCCGATCGGATTCTGGGCCATTGGTCTTTCTTGGCTAGGGTTCACTCATGACTACGGCCTGGGACTTCGACGCCACCACCATCGACGGCACGCAACAGCAGTTGGCCGACTATCGGGGCCAGGTCGCCCTCGTGGTCAACACCGCATCGCAGTGCGGCTTCACGCCTCAGTACGGGCCACTGCAGAGCCTGTACGAAAATTATGGGCCGCGCGGGTTCGTCATCTTGGGTTTCCCCTGCGACCAGTTCGGCGGTCAGGAGCCAGGTACCGAAACCGAAATCGCCCAGTTCTGCGAGTCGTCTTTTGGGGTGCAGTTCCCGATGTTCGCCAAAGTTGAAGTCAACGGCGCGAACGCCCACCCGCTTTACAAGTGGCTAAAGCAGGAGAAGAAGGGGATCTTGGGCGGCGCGATCAAATGGAACTTCACCAAGTTCCTGGTCGATCAAGAAGGTAACGTCGTCAAGCGCTACGGATCTACCACCAAGCCGCAGGACATTGCAGCAGACATCGAGGCGCTGCTCGACGCGCAAGCGACGAACTGAACCTCAGTTCTTGCGGCGGCTTCCTGGCTGGCGGCCGCCAGTTTCTGGCGGGTTTTCCTCAGCTGAGGTCTGTGCTTGGGGTGCTTCGGATTCTGTTTCGTCATGATCGAGGATCAAGGGGCGACGCTTACCGATCTCCCGCTGCGTGTTGGTTAGCGGCTGATCGCTCTGCTCAAACTTTTTCGGCCGCCTAGAAGTCAGTACTTGGGCAAAAGAAACAAGAGTCAAGATGATCCAAGTCAGGGCGAAAACCAAAACGCCAGCAACCAAGATCATGATTGCGCTGTTCGAGCCCTGCTGGGTCCAGATATAAGCAACCGAGGCCGCGAACAACAAAACCACGGCCACGGCAACGATTGAGCTCTTGCTTTTTGGAAGTTTCGCTGCCATGTCCCCAGTTTAGGTGGTGGCGGTTGTGATGGACACCAACTGGCCCAAAACCGGGCCGGATTTGAGTGCGCGTGCCTGCGCTGGCACAATCTATGGGAGGTTCCGGTTCACGGTGCGCGCCGCGCGCCGACCCGGCGACCACGAAAGGACATCATGAAGAAAGACATTCACCCCGAATACGTGCTGACCCAAGTGTCGTGCACCTGCGGCAACACCTTCGAGACCCGCAGCACCGCAGTCGAAGGCGTTCTTCGCGCCGACGTGTGCTCGGCTTGCCACCCGTTCTACACCGGCAAGCAGAAGATCCTCGACACCGGCGGACGCGTGGCCCGCTTCGAAAAGCGGTACGGCAAGAACTAGTTTTACTGCGGCGCCGGTCACTCCATCTGGAGCGACCGGCGCCGTTGTCATGAGCGCTGAGTCAGTCGTCTGGAGGCGGAGCAATGTTTGAAGCCGTGGAGTCCCTGATCGTTGAACACGGACAGGTCGAGCAACAACTGGCCGACCCGAGCGTTCACGCTGACGCCCGACTGGCCAAAAAATTGGGTCGTCGCTACGCCGAGCTCGGCGCAATCGTCCGGGCATATCGGGAGTGGCAAGGTGCCACCGCCGATCTTGTGGCAGCCCAAGAACTTCATATGGACGACGAAGCCGCCGAACTCGAACAGCAGATTCCGCAACTGGCCGAAAAGCTCGAACGACTCTTGGTGCCGCGCGATGAGGCCGACGACAAAGACGTGATCCTTGAGATCAAGGGTGGCGAAGGCGGTGACGAGTCGGCGCTGTTCGCTGCGGACCTGCTGCGCATGTACGAGCGGTTCGCCGAGCGGCACGGGTTCAAAGTCGAAATCCTCGACTCCACCGAAACGCCGTTGGGTGGCTTCAAGTCGGTGACGGCGGCGGTAAAGGCCAAATCCGCCGCCGAACCGGGCCAAGCGCCCTACGCCTTGCTCAAGTTCGAGGGTGGTGTGCATCGCGTCCAGCGCGTGCCGGTCACCGAGTCCCAGGGTCGGATCCACACCTCTGCGGCAGGCGTTTTGGTGCTGCCAGAAGCCGAGGACGTCGACATCGAGCTGCACGACAACGACTTGCGAATTGACGTTTTCCGGTCCTCTGGGCCTGGCGGTCAAAGCGTCAACACCACCGACTCGGCGGTGCGAATCACCCACCTGCCGACCGGGATCGTGGTCAGTTGTCAGAACGAAAAGTCGCAATTGCAAAACAAAGACCAAGCGATGAGGATTTTGCGCTCGCGCCTGCTCGATGCGGCCCAAGCCCAAGCCGACGCCGACGCCGCCGACGCTCGCCGTTCCCAAGTGCGTACCGTCGATCGCTCCGAACGGGTCCGCACCTATAACTTCCCGGAGAACCGGATTTCCGATCACCGCACCAGCTTCAAGGCCTACAACCTTGACCAGGTGATTGACGGCGCACTCGACGATGTGATCGGTTCGTTGATCGAGGCCGACTTGGCCGAGCGCCTCGAAATGCTCTTGGTGATGCAGTGGTTGGACGAAGGGCGTCCTGATGACGGAGCCGTCCGCCTATCGGTGCTGACCGCTGCCTCTGATCTGGACGCGGGCGATGGCAGGCAAGGAGCGATGGCCGTGCTCGCAGCCCTGTCCGAGCTGGAAGCCGCTGGTGCCGTTTTTGCCGAACAGCACCCGGGCTTTTTCCAGTCCGAGGTGGACCAGGCCAAACCCGACGACGTGGCGGCCATGTTCTTCACCTCGGGCACCACC
>JAPXRA010000257.1:0-2668 GCA_033813795.1 Aeromicrobium sp.
TCGCAATCGAATCGAGGAATGGATTAGCTCGTCGAAGGCGTCGGGGTGCCGCGTCACGGCATCAGGTCGCTGGGGTCGAAGTCGCCGGTCGCCAACTTCTTGGCGGTGTCGGCGTCATCCCAGCGAATGTAGAGGTAGCCCACCGCTGCAAAGGCCACTCCGACTCCGATGGCAAACCATGGCTGCCAACTACCTGCTGGCGGAAACTGGCCGATAAAAGTCATTGCGGCGATCATGGCGATGAGTATCACCGTGCTCCCACCATTAACCTTCAACAGCCTTCCCTTGCGCCTTCTGAGGCGGGGGTTGATGATCAGGAATCCGACCACCCCCGAAACGAAAAGGATGCCTGCTACTGCCCAAGCCGTAGGAGTTCTGAGCGTCGCCATACCAAACGCGGCACCGAGGGTGAGTGAGTAGGCCGCTACCAGCCACCGCGGGCGTCGGGTACGGTCCACCGCAGCTTGACGGGCGGACTCAATGGCCAACACGTTCGCTCGTGTGTCAGACCCCTCTGCTGCTGGTGTCGCCATGGAAACACGTCCTTTCGGTACGGTGTGCTCGAAATCACCACCGTACTTGGTTTCTATTCCGGCAAGCAACTCTTTGCGAAGCTACTGTCAAGACCCTCGCAGTTATGCGGCTTGCTCGTCGCATCCTGAAACGCCGGGGCGTTCGACGAGTTTCCCCTTCTCGAATCGGGCGCCAGCACGCACCAGGGCGACGAGATGAGGGGCGTTGACAGCCCGCCACCGGTTCTGGGCTGACTCGATCAGTTTGAACGCCATTGCCACCCCTGCAGCTCGGGAGCCGGGGCCCTTGGTGACGCGTTGGCGTAACCTGACGGTGGCGAAGGTCGACTCGATCGGATTAGTCGTGCGCAGGTGACTCCAATGCTGGGCGGGGAAGTCGTAGAACTTCAGGAGCACGTCGAGATCATTCATGATCTTCGCCGCCGCTTTGGGCCACTTGGTGCCGTACTCGGCGGCGAACGCCTTCGCCGCGGCGGTGGCGTGGTCTTTGTCCTCGGCGTTCCAGATCTCGGCCAAGGCGGCTCTGGCGTTCGGCTGGGCTGATTTCGGGAGGCAGTTGAGGACATTGGCTGCCTTGTGGAACCAGCAACGCTGCTCTTGGGTGTCTGAAAATACCTCTCTGACTGCGGCCCAGAATCCGAGTGCGCCGTCGCCGACGGCCAGCACCGGAGCCTGCATGCCGCGGCGTTTGCAGGAGCGCAGTAGATCAGCCCAGGATTCGGTTGATTCGCGGTGGCCGTCGTCGAGGGCGATCAGCTCCTTGGTGCCGTCGGAGCGGACCCCGATCATCACCAACAGGCACACCTTGTCTTGTTCCAGGCGGACCTTGAGGTGGATGCCGTCGACCCACACATAGACATAATCGGTGCCCGCCAGTGAGCGTTGGTTGAACTCTTTGGCTTCGTTTTGCCAGTCCTTGGTCAACCGGATGATCGTGGCCGCAGACAACCCCGCCCCAGAGCCGAGAAACTGCTCCAACGCCGGAGCGAAGTCACCCGAGGAGAGGCCGTGGAGGTAGAGCAGTGGCAGCACTTCTGCCACTTGTGGGGACTTCCTTGCCCATGCCGGCAGGATCGACGACGCGAACCGTCGACGCTTCCCCGTTTCGTCGGCGCGTTTGTCGTTGACCCGCGGCTGGTGCACCTGCACCGCCCCGGCAGCGGTGGTCACCTGCCGCGGCTCGTGATGCCCGTTGCGCACCACCAACCGGTGACCATTCTCATCCACGTCTGCGCGGTGGGCGTCGATGTAGGCGTCGACCTCGGCTTGCAGCGCAACGGCGAGCATCTGCTGAGCACCGTCGCGGGCGATGGCATCCAGCAACGACTCGCCGGTGGTGTTCTCGTTTACTGTCTCGGTGTCGTGGACTACCTTGAGCATGGGCGTACCTTCCCGAACCAGCGCTTCCAACGCCGGCCCTTTGATCAGACCTTGGCAACTTCAGATCATCCCTGGGAAGGTACGCCACGTGCACGTCACCTCGCCGAGGACCATCCACAGGTTCTGATCATTGCTCGGGCCGTCGTTGTGAACGTCGAAGACTCCCCAGATCGGTACTGTCCTACCCTCACGATCGGTGCTGCCGACGTTCGCCAGGTAAGTTCTATACCATGCCCTTGCCTCCCCCAGCGTTAGGTCTAGGTTGGCGCGTTGCTTATAGAGACGATTGACGTGGTGGGCTCCTAGAAACCTTTGGTCTTTAGCGAACGCCGTTCCCACGAGCGTAACTCGGTCGCGTACAGTTGGGGCGAGTGGCTTGCTGTCGGTAAACATCTCGGCGAAAGCTTGCAAGGCATCGGTGATTTGCCGCTGCGCAGAGTCCAATCCTCCGAGCTCCATGTTGGTGGTCCCTGCACCCTCTGAAGCGTGACGCTCGGCTCCCTCTGATGACTCGACACCTGCGGGCTCGACAGAGTTGGGCACAGATCCAGTTGCCGCGGTGCCTGTCTCCACACCTGCTGTGAGTTCGTCAGCGAGGCGCATCGCGTACGGCGCAAGGAATTCGAAGATCTCAAGCGCAAGTTGGTCCGCGCTATTGAAGGTCCGATAGAGGGCGAGTCGTTCCCGACGCACGCGGTCCTGAAATGCGAGAACCGCGGTCAGTTGTGGGCCCTTGTCTGCGAGCCGCTCAGGGT
>JAPXRA010000258.1:0-2656 GCA_033813795.1 Aeromicrobium sp.
CGGTAGAGGCGCTCGCCTGCGGCACTGCTTTGGTCGCCAGTGCGGCAGGCGCTTTGCCAGAAGTAGTGGGCGATGCCGGCGTATTGGTCACCCCCGGCGATGTCGAAGAATTGGTCAACCAGATCGGCCGACTGCTCGACGATGCCGACGAGCGTGCCCGACTCGGCCAAGTGGCGCGAGAACGGGCATTGGAGCGGTTCAGTTGGGTGGCAGTCGCGCGGCAAACCGCAAAAGCCTACGAAGACGTGATCGCCGCGTTCGGCGAACTGCAGAAAAAGAGGAACTGAATGCTCACCGTTGACTTCGACCGACTGCGCGTCGGCCGCGGCACCCGCTTCATCGACGTTGGCGCTGGCGCCGGCCGCCACTCCTATGAGGCCCTCCGGCGCGGCGCGGATGTGACCGCGTTCGACCTAGACGAAGTCGAACTCAAAGAGGTTGAAGGCATGTTCTACGCCATGGAAGCCGAGGGTGAAGTTCCACCCGGCGGAAAAGGGCAGATCAAGGTCGGCAACATTTTGGACATGCCATACGCCGACGGCGAATTCGATGTCGTGCTGGCTTCGGAGATCCTCGAGCACGTGCCCGAGGATGTCCAAGCGATCAGCGAACTTGAACGGATCCTCGCCCCCGGCGGCACCCTCGCAGTCACCGTTCCACGCTGGATGCCAGAGGCGGTCTGCTGGGCGCTGTCGGACGAATACCACGCCAACGAGGGCGGCCACATTCGGATCTACAAAGCCGACGAGTTGCGCGCCAAACTCGAAGCGACTGGACTGGAGTTCGTCCACCAGCACCACGCCCACGCCCTGCACTCGCCGTACTGGTGGATCAAGTGTGCGGTCGGCGTCGACAAGGAACAGCATCCGGCGGTCAAGGCCTACCATCAACTACTGGTCTGGGACATGATGAAGGCGCCCAAGATCACTCGCTTGTCTGAGCGAGCGCTGAACCCACTGCTCGGTAAGAGCGTCGCGCTCTACTTCCGCAAGCCGTTCTGAGTTCCGTGCCCGACTACCTGCGCCAAGCGCGCGAAAGCGGTGACTGGATCGCCTCGGTCCAGTTGTCTACCGGCGCGATTCCGTGGTTCGAAGGCGGCCATCTTGACCCGTGGGACCACGTCCAAGCGGCGATGGGCTTGGCCGCGGCCGGCCGAATCGATGAAGCCATCGCAGCCTACGACTGGCTGGCGCGGTCGCAACGACCAGACGGCTCGTGGGCGCGCAAGTACTGGCCAGGCACCGACGACGATGGCATCGAAGAGCCCGAGACCGACGCAAACTATTGCGCTTATGTCGCCACCGGCCTGTGGCAGTTGCATCTGCTCGGGGTGGACACTTCGCGATACCAGCCGCTGCTTGAGCGCGCGGTTGACGTCGTGCTGGAACTGCAGCGCGGTGACGGTCCGGTCGCGTGGGCGCGCGGGCTTGACGGCAAGGTGGCTGACGAATGCCTCATCACCGGCAACGCGAGCGTCTCGTTCAGCCTGCGGTGCGCAGCACGGTTGGCCCAAGCGTGGGGCCACCCGCGACCCCACTGGGGACTAGTCGCCGAGCAGATTTCCATTGCCCTAGCGACTCGGCCAGAATTGTTCACGCCTAAGCCGCGGTTCTCGATGGACTGGTATTACCCGGTGCTCGCCGGCGTGCTCGACGCAGCCGCGGCAACTGACCGACTCGACGAGCGCTGGGACGAGTTCGTTATGACCGGTGACGGCGTGCGCTGCGTAACGGTGAATCCGTGGGTAACCGGGGGAGAGTCGTTGGAACTGGTGCTGGCGTTGGTGCGCGCTGGACGGCGCGAGGATGCAGCCAGGATCTACGCCGACATCAGCCATCTGCGCGGAGCAGACGGTTCTTGGTGGACCGGACTGGTCGTGTCAGACCGGGTGCGCTGGCCGGTCGAACTGTCCACCTGGACGGCTGGAACCGCGATCTTGGCCGCCGACGCCCTCGGCGAACTGACGCCCGCGGCCGGCTTCTTAGGTCGCTGACCTCAGCGGCTTACACCTCGGTGACGTCGCTGTCCGGGTCGATCAGAATCTTTGCGTGCAATTCTGGGTCCGCGAGGGCATCGAATGCGTTGGCTACGCCAACTAGCCCGACAGTTGCGGTGTGTAGTGGGCTCGGATCGACCTTGCCCGAAGTAATCAGTTCCAAGGTTTCGTGGAACTCGGCTGGCTCGTAACAGAACACGAACCGCAGATCTAGTTCCTTGTTGCTGGCCATCGTCGGGCGGAAGGTGTCGGGCTCCATGCATACCCCCACCACGATGATCCGGGATCGAATCGGCGCCTTGGAAACCAGTGACTCGATTACGCCGGGTACGCCGACGCACTCGAACACAACCGGTCCGCGCGGAGTTTGCCCGGCCTTGTCGGCCGCCTTCATGATCTGCTTCCACGGTGTGCCCGGAACGCGGCGAAGCAACCGCATCGAGTCGACCGCCAAACCGAAGTAGTCCGGAGTGGAGGTGACGTGGGTCGCGGGTGCCTTGTAGGCATCCCATGGTGACTCGGTGGCCGGATCGACGACGATGTCAGCGCCGCACTTTCTGGCGAGTTCGCGCCTGCCGACCGAATAGTCGCTGGCGACGACCTTCTTGACCCCAGCTGCCTTGAGCATCAAGATCACTGCCAGGCCGATCGGGCCGCAGC
>JAPXRA010000259.1:0-2649 GCA_033813795.1 Aeromicrobium sp.
TCAACTCTGGCTGGTCGATCGCCGGATCAATGTGCGGGTACTTGTGGTTGTCGAAGACCCGGAAAAACTTGTCGAGGCGCACGTCGATGCTCGACGGCTGGATCATCGCCGGCTCGTACGGGTCCAAGCCGACGCGGCCACCGTCGATTTGGGCAAGGATGTCGCGGTCTGAAAGCAGCACGAGAAGAACCTACTACGAACCCCAGTTTGGGAATCGCAGATCCCAGGACTGTTGCCCACAAGTCTCGACTCGAATCTCCTCTGCCTCGCGGGGCGAAGGAACCGAAATTACTGCCTGCGACGGTCGGACAAACGGCGCCATTTTTCTTACGTTTTAAGTCGACGAACCCGGTGGCGTCTGTCATTCGTCCGCGTAATGCGGCTGATAGTAGGCGGCAGGGTCGACGGGCTCGGCGTCGACTGGAGCAACTAATGCGGGTGACGAGTCTAGGGCTACTTCGAGTGTTTCTCTCAGGAGTGTGCCTTGCGTCGGATCGTGGAGGACGATGAACCGTCCAGCATTGAATTTGAAACGAAATTCCAGGTCGTTTAGGAACCGTTCGTAGTCCAGTTCGTGACCGTGGTGCTGCGCAAAGTACGTGAAGAACACGACCTGCGTCCGGGTATTTCCCTCTCGAAAGATGTGGGCGCAGTTCAACTCACCCCAAGTCTCGGCAAGTTGACCTGCGAACTCTTTGCTGTCCAAGTCGGCAGGGACCTGCGCCAGCGATTCGATCTCCTGATCAAAATGGCGCAGCATTTCTTCCCCCGCCTGGAAGTAGGCGTATGCGTGGCTAGGGACTGCACTGTATTCACCATCTTGAATCTGTCCAGGCGTCGGGCCATTCTTCGACATCGGGCCGCCTGTCGGCGCCGTGCGCGGTTGCCCTGCCCACTCATACACGTCGCCGAAGAGATGCTCATGGATCGACTGCATGTGAGAGCGGTCAAAATCTCCATTGATTCGTGCAGCGGCAAAACACTCCGCCAACCGGATCCTGACGATCTCGTCTTCGGCTCGTTGTAGGTCTGCCTCGTCTCGGATGCCAAGACGGTTTCGAAGTACCTTCGTTCCCGGAATGAAGTATGAGCCCCACGTGTCAAACTGGGTCATCGTTTGGCGCGGGCGATGGCGCGTGACACAGCATCGTCAAAAGAAATCTCACCGCTCAACGCTTCTCGCAAGTCACGATCAGCGGCCGGGCTTTTAACGAAGTGGCCTGCTGCAGCCATGGCGCTATCGGCGAATCGGATCGATTGATCGATTTGTGCACCAGTCAACCGACGAGTCATGGCAGAACCTCCTTGGACGATTCTAGCCCATTTACAGGAAGCATGACAGGCGCGCGACGCTCAGCAGAACTGGCTAGCAAACGTACGAATTCGTTGTGCTTACTGGCAGGATTGAAAACGGATCGGCCGAGATGCGTTACCCAAATTAATCGCTGGTGCCACCGGCCTCGAGAGCATCGATGACGCGGGCAAGAGAGCCGGTGACGGGAATCGAACCCGCGTATCTTGCTTGGGAAGCAAGCGCTCTGCCATTGAGCTACACCGGCAACTGCTCCCCCGATACTAGTCACGCCCGAGTTGGCGCCAGTCAGGGGAACTGGGCCAAGAACGTTCGCACTTGCGCCATGAGTGCATCAGGCTGCTCCTCTGGCATCCAATGTCCGGAGCCGCGAATCACTTTCACGGTCACGTTTTCTGCACCGGCGGCTTGGGAAACCAGCCGCGGAGTCAGCACCGCATCCGCGCTGCCGGGCAAGAACAGTAGCGGAGTTTCGCGCACCTTTTCGGCATACCTACGGCGAAGCGACTGGCCTATTTCAACTGCCAAGAACTGCCGATACATCGCCTGACCGGCACCGGCACGGGCCGGTTCGCGATACCGGGACAAATACTCCTCGCGGTCGGCCCGATCCCAAGTGAATCTCTTCGACGCGCCGAGTTTGAAGATCGCCTTGAGCAATACCTGCCCACCGCGAGCGTGCAGCCAAGCGCCCCAAGGACCGCCGGCAAACAGTTGATACCCAAACCGCCACAAGTCATACCAAGGTATTGCGGTCCACGGAGCCACGATCGCGGTAGCAACCACACCGCGCACCAGCCCCTCATGGCGACTAGCGACCAACAGGCTGATCCACGCACCCCAGTCGTGGCCGATCAGCACAGGCCGGTCCAACTCAAGGACGGACACCAGGCGGGCGATCTCGTCGGCCATTACTCGTTTGTCATAAGCAGCCGAGCCCGCAGGCGCGTCGCTCCAGCCGGAGCCGCGCAAGTCGACCGCGATGACGTGATGCGTCTTGGCCAACTCAACCATGACGTGCCGCCAACAGAACCAGTGTTGTGGCCAGCCGTGAATCAACAGCAGGCTCGGCCCGTTCCCACGGTGCTCACTCCCGCATTGAGCAACGTGGAGGGTGATGCCGTCAACATCGACCCAGTCGTGCTCGACCCCAGCGACTTCGGGCAACGAACGCGAACTCATTTGCTGATCGTAAGGTGAAAACCATGACGTTGGTCGAGCTCGCAACCCAGAACGGCATCAGCACCATCACCTTGAACGCCCCTGAGCGGCTAAACGCCCTCGACTGGCCCTTGCTGGACGAACTCAAGGCGGCAATCGCGGCAGTGGCGGCTGAC
>JAPXRA010000260.1:0-2632 GCA_033813795.1 Aeromicrobium sp.
CTCATTTAGCGATATCAGCCTTGATCTGTTCCACGGCTTCGATGTCGGCTGGAGCCCAAGTGATCGAGTCGAGAAATTCCGGCGCAAGCCACAAAATGTTCGCGTGCTCGGTAAGTATTGGTTCGCCCGAAAGCAGCTTGCAGTAAAAGGTCGTGAGGTTCACGATGCCAAAGTCATAGGCGTGTGTTGTGGCGACGATTTGCGCGCCAACTTCGATCAGACACTGCAGTTCCTCGTCGATCTCGCGTTGCAGGGCATCACGGGCTGATTCGCCGGGTTCGATCTTCCCGCCAGGAAACTCCCACAGGCCAGGTAACGATCCAGCAGGTCCGCGCTGGGCACAAAGAATTTTCCCGTCTCTCACGACGACGGCCCCGACAACGTTAATCTGGCGCAACACCCGCCCAGGCTAGCCGAGCAGAGCCGACAGAATCGGTGATTCGGCGCACGCCGATGTTGCTACTGTGACTCACGTCACAACAGGAGTAGCCTGCGGTCATGGCTCCTGAGAAGCGCAAGTGGCTGCGGCGGATTCTGTGGACATTGTTCGCGTTGTTGTTGATCAGTGCGACCGGCTTTTTCACGCTCGGTCCGGGCATTGTTGAACGCGACATGAACCGCCTGGAAAAAACTGACCTGGCGAAGCCCGACGCAAAGACATTGGCCTTGCACGACTCGCTCTTCATCGCCGACATGCACTCGGACACGTTGATGTGGAACCGCAACCTGCTCAAGCGCTCGGGTCGCGGCCACATGGACTTGCCGCGGCTGCAAGACGGCAACGTCGGCCTGCAAGTCTTCTCCTCGGTATCGAAGTCACCCAAGGGGCAAAACTATGACTCCAACACCGACGAAACCGACAACATCACCTTGCTGACCATGGTCCAACTTCAGCCGCCGCGAACCTGGTTCTCGCTGCTGGAACGCTCGCTCTACCACGCCGAGAAGCTGCAAAAGGCGGTCGACAACTCCGACGGGGAACTGCGCTTCATCAGGACACGCGGCGACTTGGCCGCACTAATCACTGATCGTGAAGCCGGCAAGAACGTAACCGGCGCGATGTATTCGCTCGAAGGCCTACAGAACCTCGAAGGCGACGCCGACAACCTCAAAGTCTTGTTCGACGCCGGTGCCCGAATGGCCGGGTTCACCCACTTCTTCGATAACGAGGTGTCCGGGTCGATGCATGGGGTAGAAAAGGCCGGCCTGACCGACCTTGGCCGCGAAGTCTTCGCCGAGATGGAAGAACTCGGCATGGTGGTCGATATTGCCCACGCCAGCCACCCAGCGATCGCCGAAATGCTGAACTTGGCGACCAAACCGGTCGTGGCCAGCCACGGCGGCGTCCAAGCTACCTGCAACGTGAACCGCAACCTCACCGATGACGAAATCCGTGGTGTGGCAGCTACCGGCGGTGTCATCGGCATCGGCTACTGGGACGCGGCGATCTGCGAACTCACACCGGCGGCGGTCGTTGATGCAATGGAACACGTCATCGAGGTCGGTGGCATCGAAACCGTCGGCCTAGGCAGCGACTTCGACGGCGCCACCACCGTCGCCTGGGACACCAGCGACATCGCCGTAGTCACCCAAGAACTGCGCGACCGCGGCCACAGCGACGCCGACATCGCCGCGATCATGGGCGGGAACGTGGCCCGAGTCTTGGCCGAAGTGTTGCCAAACTGAAACCCGCAAAGTCACAAATCCTAGATAGGCTCAATTGGTGAAAATCGAAACCTCAGCAGAAGTCGCCGAAGCGCTCAACGATGGTCGCCCGGTAGTGGCGTTGGAGTCGACGATCATCAGCCACGGGCTGCCCCGGCCAGACAACCTCGAGGCGGCGCGCGAGTTCGAACAGATCCTGCGATTTCGCGGTGTAACCCCGGCAACGGTGGCCGTCCTTGACGGCGTGCTCAAAGCCGGACTAACCGACGAAGAAGTAGAGCGAATCGCGAACGAAGACATTGCCAAACTCACCGTCCGGGACTTGCCGGTGGCCCAAGGACTCGGCCTAAGCGGTGCGACCACCGTGGCTGCGACCTCGTGGATTGCTGACCGCGCTGGTATTCGAGTGTTCGCCACCGGTGGGTTAGGCGGTGTGCACCAAGGCGCTTCGGATACTTTCGACGAGTCGGCCGACCTGACGATCTTGGGTGAAGTGCCGATCACGGTAGTTTCCGCCGGGGTCAAGTCGATCCTCGATATCGGCGCCACGCTCGAACGACTCGAGTCGCTCGGCGTGATTGTGCTCGGCTACCAGACCAATGATTTCCCCAGTTTCTGGCTCACCTCGTCTGGTTTTGAACTTGACTGGCGCGCCGACGATGCAGCGGCCGTTGCCGCAGTAATGGCCAGCCGCGACGACCTCGGATTGAACTCGGGCATCGTGGTGGCGAACCCGATCCCGGTCGCGAAACAACTCGACCCAACCCTGCATGACGCCGTTCTAGCGCAGGCGGTTGCCGAAGCTGCTGAGCAGGGCTTGGCCGGAAAAGAGGTCACGCCGTTCCTGCTTACCCGCATCGTTGAACTAACCGGTGGCGAAAGCTTGGCAGTAAATCTCGAACTCGTCCGTAACAACATCGCGGTCGCCGCTGACATCGCCATCGCGGCGGCGGAGCGCCGGTGATTC
>JAPXRA010000261.1:0-2626 GCA_033813795.1 Aeromicrobium sp.
TCCTCGGACCCTTCGAACGCCGTTCCCAGTTCGGTGATGACCGTACTGAGGTCGTCGGGGTTCACCGAGTCCAACATCGCATTGACGTTAGTCAACAAGGTGCGAGCGTCGATTGGAATTTCAGTCTGCTCGCGCGCGACCACCGAGTCTTGTTTCAGGTAGGGCCCGGAGTTGCTGGCGGGTTGAAAATCTAAGAACTGCTCACCGACCGCCGACCGGTTCGCCACCACCACCTTGGTGTCTGCTGGAATCGGCGGCGCCGAGCCGTCGACCCGCACCTGAACCTTCACTCCGTCGCCGTCGAGCCACATGTCGGTGACGCGACCGATGCTCACGCCACGGTAGGTGGCGTCAGCGGTGGTGAAAATGCCGCCTGATTCGGCCATGTCGACCGTCACCGTGTAGCCGCTGCCAAACAACCGATCCACACGTACATGGTTCAAGCCGATGTAGGTCGCCGCCAGCAAGGTGCCGATCACGAAGATCACCAACTGGACTCTGACCCGCTTGGTAATCATCGACCCACCACCGATCCGGCCATGACGCCCGAAATGTCCTCGGCGGTCAACGCCTTTTTCAACTCGTCTCGCTCAGCCTGCGACATCAACCCGATGGTCTTGGAGAAGTCCGTGTTGAAGTCGACCGAAACGTTCATGAAGTTGCCCATTTGATACTTGGCCGCTTCTTCGGGGGTCTTACCCAGCAGCGAATCGGGGAACGGGAACGTCGGCAGGACTTCAAGTGAAGTCACCAGAGCGTCACCGGCAGAAGCCAGATTGTCCAACACTGGCGCGAGCGCACGAATATCGGCGATCACGGCCGTCTTGCTCTTTACGATCACATCCGAGCCGACCGCGCCCAACTTTGAGAGGGCGTCCAGCATCTTGACTAGATTCGCGCGTTGCGCGTTCACCACCTGCAACGCCTCGGGCAGATCGTCGAGCGCGGCGTCGATCGCGGCCTTCTGCTCGTTCGTGGTCTTGGCGAGTCGATCGATCTGCTCAATCGCTTCGACGATTTCGGCCTTCGACTCATCTGCCACCGCCAAGAACTCATCTAGGCGGCGCACCAATGTGCGAACCTCGGCCTCATTTCCGTCCAAGGCCGTATTCAGTTCGCGGCTAATAATTTGGGCTTTGCCCAAGGCGCCGCCATTTAGTACCAGCGACAGCGAGGCGAGCACTTGCTCGATCTCGGGCGTGTGACCGGACCGGCTCAGCGGAATCACGTCGCCATTGGAAAGTCGCCCTGCTCCGCCACCTTCTTCTGGAGCCGAAAGGGAAACGAACTTCTCACCCAAGATCGAGGTCTGACGAATCGCGGCAACCGCGCTGTCAGGCAGTTCAACATCGCCGTTGACCGTGACCGTGACGTTGGCTTTCCAGCCCTTGAGTTTGATGTCTGTGACTCGGCCGACCGTAACGTCGTTGACCTTGACCGCGCTTTGCGGCACGAGGTCGAGCACGTCGTTGAACTCAATCTGGACAGTGAACGGGTTCTCGCCCAAAGCAGCGCCACCTGGCAACGGGATGTCTCCCACACCTGAAAAGCAACCCGAAGTCAGCAGGACCGCACTAAGCGAGCCCACCAATGCGCCAGTGGTAATTCGTCCGCGCAACATCACGCCACCCCCATCAACGATGCAAGCGAGTTCACTGGCTGCACCGGTGTCGCGGCCGCGCCGGCCTTCGATTTGCCGACGAGTTCGGCTTTCGCCGCCAACTGCGCCAACACGTCGGTGACCGCATAACAAGCCTCTTCGTACTGCGGGTTCTGCGCGCTAGCCGCGCCGCAGTAGCCGCCCACTTGGTACGGGTCGGTCAAGACGGAGAACTTTCCAGTCTTGGAACCCTTGAGCGAACCGCGCGCGTCGATCGTGCCGGTGGTCGGGTTGTAAGCAGTGGCGAGGTTGCCAAGCGCAGTCGGCCCGTCCTTCAAAATTTTGGCCAATTCGCTTCGCTGTTTCGCCAGATTGTTCGTCACGTCGGCAAGGCCATCAACGTTTCGGCGAATCCCTTTTTCGTTCTCGGCTACGTACGATTGAATCTGGGTCAAAGCGGTCGCTAGTTCACGAACCGCCAATTGCAGGTCGTCACTCTCGTCGGCCAGCACGTCCGAGACGTTAGCCAAACTAGCGTTGAACTCGCGCACGCTGGCGTCATTTGCTTCGAGCGCCGAGACGAAAGTCTCGATCTTCTCCACCGAGGCGAACATGTCGTCCTTAGTGCGGTCTGCCGTGGTGGTCAGTTTCGCGAATTCTTCGATGCTGGTGCGAATCTCAGCGCCCTTGCCGTCGAGGTTCTTGGCTGAGCTTTCCAAGATCCTGCTTAGTGTGCCGTCCTCGTTCACCCCGTCCGGTCCGAGCGTGCGGGCCACTTGGTCCAGCGCCGCGAAGGTGTCATCGAGTTCGGTCGGCACTCCGGTTCGGCTGGCGTCGAGGTGCGAGCCGTCAGCAAGTTTCGGACCCGAGGTGTAGGCCGGTGCCAACTGAACAAACCGGTCGCCTACTACCGAAGGCGAGACCACGACGGCTTTCGCATCGGCCGGGATGTCGTACTTTGCTTCCCAACTGATCGTGACACGAACGATGTTGCCACGCGGACGGATCTTGGTGACTCGTCCAACG
>JAPXRA010000262.1:0-2608 GCA_033813795.1 Aeromicrobium sp.
GATTCCAGATGTTCGTTCGGCCAGATCAAATAGCGCAGCCGCGGTGACGAACTCCTCGTCAGTGTCGGCCATCGTCGTGGCTACGTGTGCACACCACGCAATCAGGCGACCGTCGAAGTCTTTGGCCGGACGTTTGCCAGCCAGGGCGAATTCGCTGAGTTCGGCAAGATCGAACCGGCCAGCAGTTGCGGTCCGGGCGAGGGCATCTGGGTAGCCAGATTCGGGGAATCGGGCGGCCATGGTGGCTAGGTATCCCGGGTCGACCGAGGCGATCGCGGCGGAGTTGAACTCAGGGTGCGTCATTTGTGCGGTCGAACTCCCTTCCAGATTGCAGCGGGCACGGCTGGTCGAGGTTGGTCGACACGTTGATCCATCCTACCGGCGAGGTCGCGCGAACTGCCCAGACCGTCGGAGGGTCGCTGCGCGGGTTGCGAAGGTGCATCTAGGCTGGGCGTAGAAAAATCCGGCGCGACTTGACCTTAGGAGCATTCTGGTGACTGGCACCATCGTCCACGTTTTGGGGGCACGCCCAAATTTCCCTAAGGCCGCACCGGTAATTGAGGCTTTGGCGAACGCCGGACATCAGCAGTTGGTGGTGCACACCGGTCAGCATTACGACCGGGCAATGTCGGAGGTGTTCTTCGAGCAACTCGGGCTGCCTCGGCCGGATGTGAACTTCGGGGTTGGCTCTGGCAGCCACGCGAGTCAAACCGCGGCGGTGATGAACCATTTGGACGCCTTCTACGCCGAGAACCCCACCTCGTTGACGGTCGTCTATGGCGATGTGAACTCCACTGTGGCGGCCGCGTTGGTCTGCTCGAAATTGCATATTCCACTCGCCCATGTGGAAGCGGGGTTGCGCAGTTTCGACCGGCGGATGCCCGAAGAAGTCAACCGGCTGGTCGTGGACGCGCTCAGCGACCTGCTGTTTACCACCAGCCCAGATGCGAATGTGCATTTGGGACACGAAGGCGTGGCCGAGGAGAAAATCCGTTTCGTTGGCAACCCGATGATCGACACCTTGCTGCGAAACCTCGACCGGTTCGATCCGCAAGCGGCGCGTGACCTCGTTGGCGAGCCCGAGTTCGTGGTTGCCACAATCCACCGTCCGTCGAACGTTGACGATCCGGCGCAAGCCGCCGCGCTTGTTCAAGCGCTGCACGAGGTTGCCGACGACCACAAGTTGGTCATCCCGCTGCACCCACGTGGCCGAGCCGTCTTGGAAGCTGCCGGCCTGACCAGTCACCCGCGAGTCATGGTGATCGACCCGCTGGGCTACATCGAGTTTATGGGGCTCGTCCGGGCGGCCTTGGGGGTAATCACCGACTCAGGCGGCGTGCAGGAGGAGTCGACTGTGTTGGGCGTGCCGTGCTTCACCCTGCGCGAGAACACCGAACGACCGGTAACGATCACGCACGGCACGAACCGACTTGTCACGGTCGACGACTTGGCCTCGACGCTCAAATCGGTGGTCGCCGACCCGAACTCGCGTCACGGCCGAGTTCCACCGCTGTGGGACGGTCAGGCCGGCGAGCGGATCGCCTACGACATCTCCAACTGGCTCAAGACCGGCAAGTGACCGGCGCCGGCCGATTCAGTCCAGGCTGATCGGTCCGCGAGCGATCACTTCGGCCAAGACGGCCGTCGCTGCTGCAGCATCGCCGAGCTCGCTGCGGTATTGCACGTCGCGGGTGGAAAGCACGCTGCCTGGTTCGACAATCGCCCAAACCGGTCGACCGGAGCCGGCGTAGTCACTGATTTTCGACGGCAGATACGGGTTGATGTTTCGGGTGTCGAGCGTGCGAGCGTCGTTGACGAGTAGGCAATCGAGTTTCGTGGTCAGGCTCAGCATGTCCAGATATGGCACGAGCGGATGTCCAACCACCACATCGCCTAGGCCGACCTCGGCGAACTGGGTCTCGACCTGCTGCGGGTCGCCCGTGAACACGTGCAATTTGAGTTTGGCTCGTTCTTCAGGTGAAAGATTTCCGAGTGCCTCGACCACTTCGGTGAGTCCACGAGTCGGATAGAACGCGCCGAAATAGCCGACGTTGACGAACTCATGATCGAACGGATCAGCGATCGGTGAGGCCTGATAGAAATTCGCTGGGCTGGTCGGGTGATGCTCCACCACCGACTTGGCCAAAACCTGCGCGGCCAACTTGGCATCGCCCAACTGATCGAGCATGTAGGTGCGTTGATTCTCGTTGGTGAACAAGACCTCGTCGGCCAAGACGAAGGTCACGAACTCCAGCCACTGATAGCCGGTGAGACCATCGGGAATCGTCCAGCCGGCCGCCAACACTGCTTGGTCGATCTCGGTGCTGAACTCATCGCTTGGGCGCTTACCGACGCGCAGCACGTCATGGACATCGCGCGAAAGCGGATCGGAGAACTCCGCCCGCCAGAAGACTTCTGGTCGGCGAGCCTTGTACAGGCTGGCTAGCACGTGCGAATGCGGCCACATTGCTCGGCTGTACGCGTGGGTGTACTTCGACTCACCGCGCTCGACCAAGATGGCGTCGCGCTCTTCCAGATCCCGGATGCCGAGCCGAGCGAACGTTCGCCAACTTCGACCGGGACCAAAAAACATCGGGCCGTCTACCGT
>JAPXRA010000263.1:0-2597 GCA_033813795.1 Aeromicrobium sp.
CTTGAAGTCATCGGCGACAAGAACACCTTGGCGTCGGCAGTTACCTTCCGAGGTGGACTGGCAGATCGGGTTGAGAGTCGCGGCGGTGAGGTTACCGTTGAGAAGCGAGACCGGATCCGGGTGACCGCCCTAGCCGAAACCTCAGACCCCCAGTACGCTCGACCCGCTGACAACTGACACGAAAGGCAGCACAACCGTGATCCCAGAAGACCTGTTCTACAGCCCCGAACACGAGTGGGTGCGTATCGAGGACGATGTCGCAATTGTTGGCATCACGGACTTCGCCCAAGAGCAACTCGGCGACATCGTTTATGTCGATTTGCCCGAAGAAGGCGAAGCGCTACTTTCTGGCTCGGTGGTGGGCGAACTGGAGTCCACCAAGTCGGTTTCGGACGTGTTCAGCCCGGTCACCGGAGACGTTATTGCCCGAAACGACGCACTTGAGTCTTCGCCTGAACTGATCAACTCCGACCCGTACGGTGAGGGCTGGTTGCTGAAGGTTCGGCTGACCGAGGACGACGCCACCGGCTCGTTGATGAACTCGGCCGAGTACTCGGCTCTCGCGACCGGCTGACCTACTCGACTTCTGGTGTTAGGTTTATGCCCAACCCTGAAGCACCACTTGAGACGGAGTGATTGCGTTGACGACGCCCGATAGTTTCGACGAAACGAACTTCATCCCGGCGATCGATGCCGACACCGAAGAACTTTCGGCGACGGACGTCTTTGCGGTAGACAAGTTGCCAGCTGGCAACGCCATGCTGCTGGTGCAGCAAGGTCCCGAAGCCGGTTCGAGGTTCTTGCTTGACCAGGACGAAGTGCTGGCCGGGCGCCATCCCGAATGCGACATCTTCCTCGATGACATCAGCGTCTCGCGCCGACATGCCTCGTTTACCCGTACCGCTGGCGGCTTTGCCGTCACCGACCTGGGCAGTTTGAACGGCACCTACGTCAATCGTGACCGGATCGACGGCCAGATCACCTTGACCGGTGGTGACGAGGTTCGATTGGGCAAATATCGCCTCATTTACTTCAACGGTGGCTCGAACGCAGGCGGCGGTCAATGAGCACTGGCGAACAAGCTCGCGAGCAGTTGCTCGGTATCGGCGATGTAATTGCCGAGCTCTCTCAAGAGTTCTCCGACATTTCGCCAAGCCGGATTCGTTACTACGACGAGCAGGGCCTAGTTGAACCTCGGCGTACCCCGTCTGGCTACCGCAAGTTCACCTACGGCGACGTTGAACGGTTGCGGTTCGTCCTGCGGATGCAAAAGGACCGCTACTGGCCGCTTAGCCACATCCGCCAAGTGCTTGACCAGATGGATTCGGGCGCGGTGCCAGACACCGAGTTGCGCGCGACCCTGCGCGTTCCGCAGGTGACTTTGGCCGCTGATGGTTCGCCAACGGCCGAATCGATCACCGAAGGTGCCGGTGCAACTCGCCTTTCGCGGGAGGAACTGTTGGATGCCGCGGGCATCAGCGCCGAAACCCTCGACCAGATTGAGCAGTTCGAACTCATTCGGCGCCGGCCGAATCAGCGCTACTTCGACGCCGATGCGTTGGTGGTCGCCTCCCTAGTCGGACAGTTGGCCGAGCTGGGGCTCGAACCACGTCATCTGCGTGGTTTTCGTACCGCGGCCGATCGCGAGGTTGGCTTGCTAGATCAAGTCGTCCCACCATCGACCCGAAATCAAGGACCATCGGCGGGCCGGTTGGCCGAGTTGGCAGCGTTGTCGGTTCGTTTGCACACGGTTTTGGTTCGTTCCGACCTACGGAGTTGAGATGCGCGAACTCGAGATCATTGGAGTTCGAGTCGAGATGCCTAGCAATCAGCCGCTAGTGCTGTTGCGCGAGGCCGAAGGAACGCGATATCTGCCGATCTGGGTAGGAGCCATCGAGGCCTCAGCGATCGCGTTTGCCCAGCAAGGTGGGGTGGCCGAACGTCCACCGACGCACGCACTAATGGCGTCGGTGATCGAAGCCCTGGGCGATGCGCTTCGTGAGGTGCGGATCGTCGACGTCAAAGAAGGCGTGTTCTTTGCCGAGTTGGTTTTTGACAGTGGGGCAGTGGTCGATGCTCGGCCGTCGGACTCCTTGGCTCTTGCTTTGCGCACGGGCGTTCGGGTCGTGTGCGCCGAGGACGTGCTGGATGTGGCCGGCTTTGCTCAAACCGCAAATGAGGACGAAGAAGTCGAGAAATTCCGCGAATTTCTCGATCACGTAGACCCTGAGGACTTCGAGAAACCCTCAACCTAAACTTGAGACTTTTTTGAGGGCGTTACGGCGTGTCGGCACACCTAGAGCATGACCCTCACCCTTAACTTGAGGGTACGCGAAACCGCAAACGTGTGGTTTTCTTGTTTGAAGAGGCTAAGAAAGCCACAGAGGAAGGCGCGAAGATGATCGAACCGCAGGATGAGACCGCTCAGGCAGCCGCCGAAGCCGCTGCTCAGGGTTTGCTTTTCGAAGACAATCTCGCGCCACTGCCCGACGACACCGGATTCCGCGGACCGACTGCTTGCAGCGCCGCTGGTATCACCTACCGTCAGCTCGACTACTGGGCTCGTACCGGACTAGTAGTGCCGACGGTTCGTTCGG
>JAPXRA010000264.1:0-2570 GCA_033813795.1 Aeromicrobium sp.
AAACGGCCGCGCCGATCCGCAAGAACTCGGCGAGCAGTTGACCCGTCAAGCGCAATCAGATGGCCGGATCAGCTTGACCCTTCGACATCTCACCGATCAAGAGTTGGTCGAACAGGTGACTCGGTCGAGCCTTGTGGTTTTGCCCTACCGCGAACTCCACAATTCAGGAACCGCCTTAGCTGCACTATCACTAGACCGCCCGGTGCTTGTTCCGCGAAATGATGTGACCGACTCGCTTGCTAGCGAAGTTGGCGAGGTGTGGGTGCAACGTTTCGATGGTGAACTCAGTGCCGAGGCGCTAGCCCAAGCGCTGGAAAAGTCGGCGTCAGCGATCGGTGGCAGCCCGGACTTGTCTGCCCGCAGTTGGCCGCTGGCCGCACGCCAACACATCAGTGCGTACAACGAGGCGTTGCTGGTCGCTCGGCCGAACTCGCGAGACTGACATGGCTTTCGAAAATGTGGCCTTCGTCTTGGTCAACTACGGCTCAATCGAATTGTTGAGCCGCCGGTTCGAGCAGTCGGCGTACCCGGGCGCATTGACAGTAGTCGTCGACAATTTCACCACCGAATCCGAGCGAGCCGCCGTTGTACAGCGATCGGCGCAGTTTGGCTGGCTCGCGGTGACCCCCGAAACGAACACCGGCTTTGGCGGCGGCTGCAACCTCGGCGTCGAAGCAGCCCGCGCAGCCGGGTGCCGCCAGGTCGTCCTGCTAAACCCGGATGCGGACATCGATCCGGCATCGGTCGAACTTCTGCTTGCTGCGGTTCGGGCAGATCCGATGACCTTGGCGGGTCCTCGAGTGGTCAAGCCTGACGGCACGCTGTGGTCTGCGGGGATGGATGTCGACCTGCGTTCTGGTGACATGCGCCCGTGGCGACTTCGCTGGCAGAATCCGCAAGCCAAAACGCTGCCTTGGCTGACCGGTGCTTGCTTGGCGTTTGACTTAGCACTTTGGGATGTCGTCGGTGGCTTCGACGAGTCCTACTTCCTGTACTGGGAAGACGTTGATTTTTGTGTTCGCGCAGTAGGCGCAGGCGCGAAGTTGGCCCTCGTCGAGCAGGCCACGGCGACTCATGCAGTCGGCGGCACCCAAGGTGCGGGCAAGTCTGAGATTTACTACTACTACAACATCGTCAACCGATCACGCTTCGCGCGCGGACACCTAGCGGCTGACGTTCGGCGGCGCTGGCGCCAAACCGCGCCCCGTGCGGCTTGGCGAATCGTAAGGCGCGGCGGGAGGCGCCAGTTCCTACAGTCTGTAAGACCGTGGCGAGCGTTGTGGCGAGGGCTACGTGATTCTGACTACAAAGTCGGTTGATTCTGTCGATGATGGGTTTGGGCAATTGCTGCTACGTAGTTTTGGAGGCAGGGGCGTGCGGATAAGGAATCCAAAGAAGCGATCGATGCTCAGCCAAAGGCTGACCTCATCGTGAGTTCCTTGCTTGCATTTGCCGCAAAAGCACTAACAATGTGCACTTCGCTCGTCTTTGGCGTCCTGACAACACGTTTGCTGCTGGGAACAGTGGGCGTTGAGAATTACGCCCTGTATTCACTTTTGATCGCGTTTCCAGCCTTGTTGTCTTTCACCGATCTTGGCGCCGGCGCAGTCGTAGTAAACAGCATTGCAACTAGCGAAGATCCAAATAATGACCCAATGTTGTCTGCCCAGTTGACGTCAGTCGGCCGAATACTGGTCGGGTTCGCGGCGGTCACAATGTTTATCAACATCCTGCTACTACTGTCCGGCAGTTGGAGTCACCTGCTCGGCTCATCAGGAAAAATCCCAGGTGCCGACGTCGCGGCTTTTTTGTGTCTAAGCATTTTCGCTTGCGCAGTTCCCGTCGGAATCTGGGTTCGCATCCTGCTCGGCCTACGCAAAAACCACCTAATCATCTTGTTGCAGGGCCTGATGTCTCCGCTGAACTTCGTTTTTGTCTGGGCGATCCTCGGTCTCAGCAATGAGGGCCACGCTGAGTTGTTGGCAGTTTCGTCCTATTTGGCATCATTTATCGTCGGCCTAATCGGTCTAGCAATTGCAGGCCGGATGACGCCAAAACTACTCCGGCGAGCACTACACGATGTTCCGCGGCCGGTCACGGTCCCCGGCACTCGGGTGATGGACGTGGGTTGGCCGATGCTGGCCCAACTGCTGGCAACGCCGATCGCCATGGCTTCGCAGCGGTACGTCTTGGCCCACTTCGGGAACTCCAACGACGTGGCGCAATACAGCGTCGCGGCCCAAGTGTTTTTCGCATTCAACGCCTTAATTACTGCCGCAGGCGTATCACTGTGGCCGCGATTCGCTCGGCAAAGATCGAAAGGGACCATTAAGCACGGACCTGGTTGGCTGTCTGCCATATTTGCCACCGGCATCGTGTGCGCGACCGCGGTGATCTGGGTGTTTGGTGATGAACTGTTCGGATTCACCTCCAACGGCGAAGTATCGGTTCGCGCGCCGACGATCTTCGCCTTCGGCGCAATGGTGGTTTGCGCCGCAATCCTCTACCCACTTGGGATGTTCATCATGGACAAGCCCGGTATCAGATTCCAAGTCGTGCCTGCACTGACG
>JAPXRA010000265.1:0-2562 GCA_033813795.1 Aeromicrobium sp.
GGGCCGAGGCGGTGAGGTCGCATTCGACTTGGCGGCGTTGCGCTGAACTCAAATCGGCGGGTAGGTGTTCGAGCGCGTCGGACACGATGCGGGCTTTCTCGGTGGACATGCCCGGCTGGTTGAGCGACTCGCGTAAGACTGGTGCTTGTTGAAGTTGGCGCGAGGCCCAGCCGCAAGAAGTTCAACCACCGAACTACTCACCAACCCACCCCCTACTCGCCCGACTGCTTGCAGCAAGCCTAACGAGAACGACGGGGATAAAGCAAGACTTTTCGTACAAGTGTTCGATATGTGGACACTTTGGATCTGCGACACCCAAGTCGCTGCTACCCCGGAAGCGATCGACGCGTTCAGGGCGTTTAGGTTGAACTGGTGAAACCCCCATCCGGCATTGGTCTGCTGCAAGTTTGCGCGGCCGCCGTCTTGTGGGGCACCAGTGGCCTAGTGCTCACCCTTTTGCACGAGCGTGACGGACTCGGCGCGATGACCGTCGGCGCTTGGCGGATGGTGCTGGCCGCCGTCGCACTGCTTGGCTTCGTTGGACTATCGGGTCAACTTCGGCAGGTCCGGCAAACACTGCGTGATCACAGGGCATTGACGATCTTGATCGGCGCCGGCACGGCAGCACACCAAGGGCTCTATTTTTCCTCCGTGCTGTTTGTCGGAGTCAGCGTCTCGACGGTGATTGCGCTGGGCTTAGCGCCAGTGCTGGCAGCCACCTATGAACACTGGCGCGGCCAAACCAAACCAAGTGTCCACGACGTCACCGTGCTGAGTTTGGCACTGGTCGGCTTGGGATTGATCAGTCAAGCGTCCGCCCACGGCAGCGCCGCACCATTGGACAACCCCGGGGCAGGCATAGCTCTGGCGGCAGCGGCCGGAGTCGTCTATGCCAGCACGACCGTCCTTGGCCACAACCTCGCCAAGACGGTCGAACCGGTGGCCTTGACCACCGCGACAACGACGGTCGGCGCTCTGGTGCTCGCGCCATTCCTGCTGACGGCATGGCTCAACGAGGATCCGGTGATCGGCGTATCTGCCGAATCGGTAGCACTCCTGCTCTATTTGGGCATCGCAACCATGGCTCTTTCCTATGGCCTGCTTTACGCCGGGCTGCGCACCACTGCCGGATCGGCGGCCACGATCGCGACCTTGCTCGAACCCATTTCCGCCGGCATATTGGCCGCCTTCGTGCTCGGTGAACGACTTGGCCCGCTTGGGGTTGTTGGCGCCGTTTTGATTCTGACCGCCGTCGTAGGACTTAGGCCTAAGCCCGAACCACCAATCGCGAACTAGGCACGCCAATTTGCGGTCGTGTGACTCCGCCGCCGGTTTGACCGGGCATGCTTAGACCATGGAGTCAAGCAACCGCATCCAGCGCACGACTGACGTGGCACTCGGCGCCGCGCTGGTTGTCGCGCCGACTGCTGGCCGGCTCGCCAGACTCGCTGCCGTCCCAGCCGCATTAACTTGGCGCCTAGTCAGTCGGCCGCCACTGGTTCCTGAACAGTTCACCTTGGCGGCCGTGGCCGAACGACTCGAAGCGCGTGGCCGACTCGCCCGAGAGCTTTCGACCGACCGCGGCATCGACAAGAGCATCGAAATGTTCGACCTGCTCGTCCCGGCACTGACCATCGCCGTGGTTGATCGCCTAGACCTGGTAGATCTGATCACCCGAGTAGTCAACGACGAGACGGCGACTGCGCTTATTTCGCAACTCGACCTCGAGTCCTTGGTGGGCCAAGTCATCACCGCGCCGGTGATCGATGCAGCCTTGGCCCAAGTCGACCCGATCGCCCTGACCGAGCAGCACCTTGACCCGAAAATGGTCGAAAAGTTGGTCGCCCTGGTGCTGCCTCCGGTAATGAACGCCGCACTTGACCAATTGGACCTAACTGCGTTGGTTAGCGAAAACGTGGACCTGCTGGCCTTGTCCAACCAGGTGGTCGAGGAACTCGATCTTGCAGCGATCACCAACGAAGTGATCGACGAAATCGACCTGCCGGGCATCATCCGCGAATCAACTTCCGGAGTTGCCACCGATGTCGTCCGCGGCACCCGAGCTTCGGCTGCCTCCGCTGACGAGGCAATCGCCAACTTCTTCGGCCGAAAGCGACGTGACTGATGCCAGCCGAACACACCGTGAACGAACTTCAGGGCAAACCTGCTGGCGTGGTCACCCGTACCATGGCCGGTGCGGTGGACTACGGCCTGATTTGGGCGAGCGTTGGCCTGTCATACGTCGGTTTGGCTGTTTTGGGGTTCTTGGTGAACCCGAGGCGATTTTCCTGGCCAGACATTCCAATCGGCTGGTTCCTGATAGCCGGATTCGTGCTGATGTTTTTCTACCTTTGGGTGTCGTGGGCCACGCGCGGGAAAACCGTCGGCGCGATGGTTTTGGGCACGCGAGTCGTTTCGTATGACGGCCGCCGACTCGACTTCGTTCGCGCCGGACTTCGCGCCGGTTTTGTCACCGTTTTCCCGATCGGGCTGTTCACCTGTGCCCTCACTCCGGGGTCGAGGTCGATCCACGACATTCCGCTGGCCACCAAAGTGATTTAC
>JAPXRA010000266.1:0-2548 GCA_033813795.1 Aeromicrobium sp.
ATCAGGCATTTGTCCACCACGTTCTCGAAATGGACACCACCTTCAACGACCCGGACGTGATGTGGCGGGCGGTCGAGAACGACACCTTGCAAAACATCGGTTACATCGGGGTTATTGCATGGGAGACCTTGGCAGCCGTCGTGCTTATCTGGGCGACCGTAAAGCTGATAAAAGCCGCCAGGCAGGGCACTTGGCGGCCCGCGAAACGACTTGCAAGTTGCGGGCTGTTGATGGTCCTGTTCTTGTTCGGTTTCGGCTTCATCACGATGGGTGGTGAGTACTTCTCCATGTGGCAGTCCAGTGACTGGAACGGACTCGACGCCGCCCTGCGAAATTACCTGTTGGCCGCCGTTCCACTGATTCTGTTGCAGTTGCCGCATCCAAGCTGGGACGAGAACTGAACCGGCATTTGGCGCTGACTAAACCAACCGGACCACCGACGACCTAGGCTGGGGGCATGAGGATCGAATCTGCCACCAGTTCGGTGATCCTTGCGCGCGTGGTCGACGAGCCACTAGATGTCGCAGTTCACCTAGCCGCCGTGGCTGGCCCGACCAAGGGCGCCACGGACGTTTTTGTGGGCACGATTCGAGACCACGACCCAGCCGCGGCAGGGCGAGTGCTGTGCCTGGAGTACGAAGCACACCCTGACGCCGAGGCCAAACTGCGCGAACTCGCGGAGAACGTCGCTGCCCAAACGGGCACGACGATCGCCGTTTCGCACCGGTTCGGTCGCCTAGAGGTCGGTGACATCGCGGTCGTGATCGCCTGTTCGGCCGCGCACCGCGCCCAAGCCCTTGAAGCCACCCGATCTCTGATCGAGTCGGTCAAGGTTGACCTGCCGATCTGGAAGCGCCAGACCGACAGCGACGGCGGCACCGGTTGGGTCGGTTTGCCGTGACTTTGGTCGACACTTTCGGCCGAGTACATCGAGATCTGCGGATCTCGCTGACCGACAAGTGCTCTTTGCGATGCACCTATTGCATGCCGGCCGAAGGCGTGCCGTGGCTTGAGCGCGACAGCATCTTGACCACCGACGAACTCGAGCGAGTGGCGCGAATCTGCGTCGAACTTGGGGTGACCGAAATCAGACTCACCGGTGGCGAGCCGCTGGTTCGAAAAGACGTAGTGGACGTGGTTTCTCGACTCGCTGCTCTTGGGCCAGAAATCTCAATGACCACCAACGGTTTGCGCCTGGCCGAGTTGGCTGCACCGCTGCGCGAGGCCGGGCTGGCTCGAGTGAACATTTCGATCGACACCCTCGATCGGGCTCGGTTCGCCGAGTTGACCCGACGCGACCGACTCGAAGATGTGCTCGCCGGAATTGCTGCCGCCAAAGCCGCCGGCTTCGAACCGCTCAAGCTCAACGCCGTGGCGATGCGTGGCGTCAACGACGACGAACTGGTTGACCTGGTGGCGTTCGCGGTCGACCAAGGCGCGCAAATGAGGTTCATCGAGCAGATGCCGCTAGACGCCGGCCACACCTGGGATCGAGCCCAGATGGTGCCCGGAACCGAAATCCTTGAGCGCCTAAGCGAGAAGTTCGAACTAACTGAGGTCGGCGATCGGGGCTCCTCCCCCGCAGACACTTGGCTGATCGACGGCGGGCCGGCAACCGTGGGCGTGATCGCCTCGGTGACTGCACCGTTTTGCGCCGCTTGCGACCGGCTGCGACTCACCGCCGATGGCCACCTACGCAACTGCTTGTTCGCCCGCGAGGAGTCAGATCTAGTTCCGGTCCTTCGCGGCGGCGGGACCGACGCCGAATTGGTCGAAATCATCACCGGATCGGTGCTGGCGAAAAAGGCCGGGCACGGCATCGACTCGCCAACGTTCGTGCAGCCAGAGCGGCCAATGAGCGCGATCGGCGGCTAACCGCCGGCAAACGGTGGTAACACGTCGACCGTGACGCCGGCTTGAACCGGCACCGAGCGATCCGTGGTTCGGGTGCCGTCCACCAGCACCGAACAAGCGGTCAAGACTTTGGCCATCTGCGGGTTCTGGTCGCACAACTCGTCAAGGATTTCGCCGATCGTGCTGCCGGGGATCAGAAGTTCACTGGCGCCAGCAGCATCCCTGGCAGCAGCAAACAACCGCACTCGAGTGGACTCCATGGGAGTCAACTTACCCAGCGTCCGGCGCACGATTCCAAAACCCGGTACGGTCACGTGGTGGACTTCGCCTCGCTCGCTGCCGATGTGGCTGCTCGGGTGCGCCGCCGCGGGCCAGCGTGTGGCACTACCCGGGTAACCGCGATTGATGGGCAAAGCGGGGCGGGAAAGACCTCGTTCGCAGTGAGCTTGGCCGAAGCGCTCGACGCACCACTGCTGCAGTTGGAACGGCTCTACCCCGGCTGGCATGGCTTAGCTCAGACGCCACCGCTGGTACGAGACCTGCTGGCACGATTGGCCGTTGGCGAACGTGGCACCGCCCCAACTTGGGACTGGGATAACAAATGCCAAGGGGCCGGTATCAGCGTGCTTCCGACCACTGACTTGGTCATCGAAGGGGTCGGATCAGGGGCGAAAATGCTGCGACCGTTCCTGAG
>JAPXRA010000267.1:0-2535 GCA_033813795.1 Aeromicrobium sp.
ACCCGACCTCAACCATCTCGGTACTAACCGCGCACCAAGCCTGGGGCGCGCTCGAGGTCGGGCAAGCCACGCTTACCCAAGTGTTCACCGCTCGTTGAGTCAGCGGACCCGAAGTCGAACCGAGCCACTCGCCGCAACCGTGGTCGCTGAACCGGAGTACCGAACCGAAAGCGTGACCGTGCCCTTGGCTTGGCGCGGCAGCTTGACTGAGGCTTTACCACCGCGCACAGCTGCGCTGCCGAGCAGCTTCGATCCGCGATAGATCTGCACCCGACCGGCGTTTTCGGCAAACCCGGTGGTGGCCACCGTGACCTTCGCTGTCGGTCGAGTCTTGGTCGTGACCTTTGTCGGGCTAACCGAGGCGCTTACCTTCGCCTTGGCTTTCGCAATCGTCACCGAGACGGTGGTGTCGGCCGGGTCGAACCCAGCACTGCCGCCGTAGAAGATTGCCAACTTGTGCGTGCCCGGCTTCAGCGCAGTTCGACCCAAGTTCAGTTTCGCCGTTCCGTCGATCAACAGTGCCGATCCGACGAGTTGGCCACCGGCAGTCGCGTAGACGACTCCATTGGCGCCGGCCGCGCCGGACACCGTGATCGAAGTCGGCTTCCCGTACGTCCCGGCTGCGGCTGTTGCGGTGATCGACGAGTCGACCAAGACCTCGACTGTCACCAAAGTGCTGGAGTCGGCATACTCGTCTCCTCCGTCAAAAGTCACCGAAAGCTCGTGGCTGCCCTTCGCCAGCGCACCGGCGGCCACCTTCAGTTTGGCCTTGCCCGCGACAACCTCGGCCGTGCCCAAAACGGTTGTGCCGTTGGCGACGGTCGCAGTGCCGCTTGGCGTGCCCTCATTTGAAGACACCGTCACCTCGACCTCGAAGTCCTCATCGAACCAAGCCTTCGTCGGCGCCGAAGCCACCACCGAAGTCGGCGAAGCTCCCGGGTCGTAGCCGACCAGAACGGGGTCGTGGTCACTGGCGCGGAACACCGAGTCGTCGTTGAACAAGGCGGTCACGTTGTAGTTGAACCGGCTGTACTCTCGAGCGATTGATTCAGGCGCATTGATCGTCCAAACATCTGCGCCGGTGACCCGCTCGAACGCCCGTGGCGAAGCAAACACGTGGTCGAGCGATCCAATCAGCCCACTGAACTGGTAGGTCTCTTCCTCGCTGAGTTCCTGACCGAGGTTGCGGAAGCCGGCGTCTTCGATCACCTTCAACGGGTCTTCTTTGGTGTACGAGTTGAAGTCACCGAGCAAGAACACTTGGTCAGTGTCCTTCGCCGCACTCTGCTCGTCGGCGAAGTCGACTAGAGCGGTGGCTTGGCGAACCCGGGCCGCGTTCGAGGCCCCTTGGCCGTCGTTCTGGTCCAGGTCCGCACCCGAACCCGAACCCTTGGACTTGAAGTGGTTCACGATCGCCACGAAGTTTTCGCTCGACGAACCACCCACCGGCCGGAACTCCTGCGCCAAGGGGGCGCGGGCGTTGCTGAAGGCAGCGCTATTGAGGATGGTCGACATGCCGACCGGTTCGACCTTGGCCTGCTTGTATACGAAGGCCGTGCGGATGACATCGCGCCCGACGGTCGGGATTGTTTCCGGCGATAGCACCGGCGCCCAGACCTGCGAGCCGGCGTCGGCGTTCAACGCGCTAACCAAGCGCTTTAGCGCCTCGTCGCGATCGGCTGCCGGATTGACCACTCCGCCGAGGTAGGCGGTGTCTTCGATCTCCTCAAGCGAGAGCACATCGGCGCCCAGCGCGTTGATCGCCTTGACGATCTTTCGTTCTTGACGCGCAAAACTTACGTCGTTCGCCGCACCACGCGGTCCGTTTGAAACCGTGTCGGAGGCGGAGCGCTTGCACTCATTCACGGTCACTTTTTCGCCGTC
This sequence comes from Aeromicrobium sp., assembly GCA_033813795.1. Lineage (GTDB taxonomy): Bacteria > Actinomycetota > Actinomycetes > Propionibacteriales > Nocardioidaceae > Aeromicrobium. Next base: position 1,885 of record JAPXRA010000267.1, read on the forward strand.
GCGGTCGGTGTACCAAGTGCAGGTCCGGCCGTCACCTTGGCCGACCCAGTCCTCGCCGGTGGTGGTGAAGTAGTTCAGCACGTTGAACGAAGCCAGTTTGATTTTGCCGCCGACGTCCTTCGGTGCAGCGGTTCGAGTGTTGGCGAAGCTAACCGGCTCGGTATCGGCTCCAGCCAACGGCCGCTGTGGCTGAAGCTTCCAGGTGTTGTTCCGCCAGTCCAGCACCACTGGCGAGGTGAATGTCGCCGCAGCCGAGGTCCGGACTTCGTTGTCGGCGCGCAGCCAAGACAGCGGCGTGGTCTTGTTGGTGAAGAAGTTCGTCGACTTGCCGTCGTCCACGGTGATCGCTCGCAACGCGTTCTGCGCCACCAGCGCGTCATACGAGGAGGTACCCGGCCGGACTTCGTTCGTTGGTTGCATCAGCGGTTTGGTGCCAACCGCCAGGCCAACTTCGCCATATTGGTTGGTTGCGTAGTTGTTGGTGACGGTGAAGTCCTGCCCCGAAAGGTCCAACAACATGCCCTCGAACGCCTCTTTTTGCGTTTCGGTCAGCGGCAGCTCCACCTTGCTTGGCGTAACGACCCCGGGTGTTGCTGCCAGCGACCAAGCGCTCGGGAGCTCGAGCTGGGTCAGCCCATTGAACTCTGAGAC
>JAPXRA010000268.1:0-2526 GCA_033813795.1 Aeromicrobium sp.
CTGCGACGCCGACACCATACGTGCCTCAGCGGACGGCATCATGACCACCCCGCCTCGACCGCACGATCATGTCGGCAGCAGCCTGCGCGACCTCCCACGTCGGCGCCGACACCGACAGGTACCCGGCCAGGCACCACCACCGGTGGCCCAGCTTCTGGACCCGGATCCGGCCGCTCATAGCTCGCCTCGCAGCCGCAACCCGAGCCCGTGGAACACGGCCAGGACGAACCCCGCAACCGACAGCCCGTCAGCACCCAACGCCGCGGCGATCACCGACTCAACCGACCGGGTATCAAAGTAGTTGGTGGTCTCGTCGTAGTCGGTTGGCGTTGCAACGATTACGACCGAAGCATCTTGGTAGGCCGAGTCGGCGTCCAAGGTCGCGCGAAGGTTCAACTCGCGGTTGGCGAGGAACTCTTCTAGTTCGTCATCTACGATCGGCGACTTGCGCTGATTTAGCGTTTCAACTTTCTGCGGGTCGATGTCGACAGCGACGACTTCATGGTGCTGGGAAAGCAGAACGGCATTGGACAGACCGACATAACCGGTCCCGACGACAGTGATCTTCACGGGGCAACACTACCGGAGTAGGCCAGCAACAACGCTTCGCCGGTCGGTTCGGCAGTATCGTCGTTGCGTGCAAATGATGCGTCTTAGGTTTCGCCTTCCGGCTGCGATCACCCATCCGGTTCGACTGCTGCCGTTGACCTTCTTTGCCTTCATCTTGATTGGCACTTTGCTCTTGCTGATGCCGTTCGCGCGCCGTGGCGAAGCATCGCCGGGCTTTATGGACGCCTTCTTCACCGCCACTTCAGCCGTCACCGTGACCGGACTTGCCACGGTTGATACCGGTTCGTACTGGTCGCCAATCGGGTTGGTGATCCTTTTGGTGCTCGTTGAAGTCGGTGGCATCGGCATCATCGGTCTGGCGACGATCCTTGGACTCTTCGTAGGCGGTCGACTCGGTTTGCGCACCCAGTTGACGGCTCAAGCCGACACGCACGTGGTCAGTATCGGTGACGTCAAGCCACTGTTTCGCCGCGTCACGATCACCACGTTGGCATTTCAAACCGGCACGGCGATCCTGCTGACTTTGCGCTACCGCAGCGAATACTTCGAGACCTGGACCTATTCGTTGTGGCATGCAGTTTTCGACTCGGTGATGGCGTTCAACAACGCCGGGTTCTCGCTGCACGCCGACAGCCTCGCCAGTTACGCCGGCGACTATGCGGTGATTTTGCCGATTTCGGTGGCCGTATTCGCCGGGGGAGTGGGGTTCCCGGTGCTTTCGGAGTTGTACTCCAACTGGCGCCGGCCACAAACTTGGACGATCCATACGCGGCTGACCGTTTGGGGATCGCTGGGCCTGTTGGTGTTCGCCGCGGTGATGTTCATCGCGGTGGAGTGGAACAACCCGGCCACAATCGGCGGACTTGCCCCAATAGACAAGGTCGTCACCGGGGTCGAAGGCGGCATCATGCCGCGATCGGGCGGCCTGCAAAGCTTCGACTGGGGGCAAGTGCGGCCCGAAACTTTGGCAATCGCAATCATGATGATGTTCATCGGGGCCGGCAGTGCTAGTACGGCCGGCGGCATCAAAGTGACCACCTTTTTGCTGTTGGCGTACGTGATCTTGGCTGAAGTCCGCGGTGACGAGCAGGTGCGGATCGGGGTTCGAGCGATCAGTCCACGCACGATCCGCACGGCATTGAGCATCGCCCTGATCGCCATCGCCTTGGTCACCGGTGGCGGCTTAGCGCTGACCCTGCTGAGCGATTTCTCCTACCAGAATTCGCTGTTCGAATCGGCTTCGGCCTTCGGCACGGTGGGCTTGTCGACCGGCCTGACTCCCGATTTGAACACGCCATCACAGTTGGTTGTGATTATCTTGATGTTCATTGGCCGGGTAGGCACGATCACCGCCGCCTCAGCGTTCGCGCTGCGGCGTCGCCAACCCCGGTACCACCTTCCCGAGGAGCAACCGATCATTGGCTAGGAACGAGAACACCTCAAACACTCCGGTGCTGGTCGTCGGCTTGGGCCGGTTCGGCTTCGCCGTGGCCAAGTCGCTGGTGCGCCTCGGTCACGACGTGCTTGGCGTCGACGAGGACATCGCCCTCGTGCAGCGGTACGCGAGCGACTTCACCCACGTGGTGGCCGCCGACACCACCGACAGCGAGGCGCTGCAGCAGATCGGCGCCGACCAGTTCGATCGGGCGGTGGTCGGAATCGGCACCGACGTTGAGGCGAGCGTGCTGACCGTGCTCAGCCTGGTCGAGTTGGGCGTATCGGAAGTCTGGGCTAAGGCAATCAACGCCAAACATGCCCGGATTCTGGAGCGGGTCGGCGCCACCCATGTGGTTCGCCCGGAGTCGGCGATGGGCGAGCGAGTTGCCCACATGGTCACCGGCGCGATGATCGACTACATCGAGTTCGATGACGGTTTCTCGATCGCCAGAACCCGGGCGCCGAAGGTCGCCGTCGGCCGAACCCTGGCTGAATCGCAATTGCGTGCGGCCTATGGCG
>JAPXRA010000269.1:0-2525 GCA_033813795.1 Aeromicrobium sp.
GCACTTGACGCTCTGAACTTACTGGTCGGTGGCACTTTGATTTAGTGGGAGAATGGCTGTCATGGCGAATGAAGTCGACGTGGCAGAAGTAAACCCAAAACCGCTGCCACTGGTGCTGGCTCCGCCGAAAGGCCGCGGTAAACCCCCGCGTCACTTGGCCGACCTTTCAACTGACGAACGCAAAGCTGCTGCCGCTGAACTTGGTTTGCAGCCGTTCCGAGTCCGCCAGGTCGCCAATCACTATTTCGGGCGCTTGGAGCGCAATCCGGATCAAATGACGGATTTGCCCGCGGCCGACCGCGACGCGATCGTCGCCGCCCTGCTGCCGCAACTGCTCAGCGAAGTGCGGGTGTTGGAGGCAGACAAGGGAACCACCCGAAAGACGCTTTGGCGCCTGTTCGATTCGGCGCTGGTCGAGTCGGTACTGATGCGTTACCGCGATCGGGCGACGGTCTGTGTTTCTAGTCAGGCCGGTTGCGGGATGGCGTGTCCGTTCTGCGCCACCGGCCAAGGCGGACTGCAGCGCAACATGAGCACGGCCGAGATCGTCGACCAGGTCGTAGACGCGGCTCACCAGATGGCATCGGGTGCGGTCGCCGGGGGACCGGGCCGACTCTCGAACGTGGTGTTCATGGGGATGGGCGAGCCGATGGCCAACTACAAGGCCGTGGTCGAGTCGGTGCGCCGCATGGTCGCCCCGGCTCCGGAAGGCTTGGGCTTGAGCGCCCGAAATATCACTGTCTCGACCGTCGGCTTGGTGCCGCGGATGAAGCAGTTGGCCACCGAGGGCATCCCGGTGACGCTGGCGTTGAGCCTGCACGCCCCAGATGACGAGCTACGCAACGAACTCGTGCCGATCAACACCCGATTCAGCGTGGCTGAAACGGTCGAAGCTGCTTGGGAGTACGCCAAGGCCACAAGGCGCCGCGTCTCGATCGAGTACGCCATGATGCGCGACATCAACGACCAGGCCTGGCGGGCCGACCTGCTGGCCGACGTGCTCAACAACTACGGCGATTGGGGCTGGGTGCATGTGAACCTGATTCCACTCAACGAGGTTCCCGGGTCGAAGTTCACTCGCTCGCGCGACGAAGACATGGACGAGTTCGTCCGCCGGCTCGAAGCCAAGGGAATCAGCACCACCATCCGCGACACCCGCGGCAGCGATATCGATGCGGCCTGCGGCCAGTTGGCCGCCTCGGAGTAGTTTGGCGGGTCTACTGCTCTAACTGTTTGACTGGCTGACGCAAAATTGTCCGCAGTTTCTCCGGTGCAGTGCGGCGGGGGTCGCTCAGGTAGATCTCGTGATGGCGCCCTGCGAACTGCAGTCCGTTTGCTGGCATGAACTCACTGTGGAGCATCGCCAGAGTCTCGGCTTCGTCGTCGTAGGGCCCAAGGTGCAAGGTTTGTACGCAGGTGCCTTCCTGAAGTGGCTCAAGTCGAACGGCACCCAGCATTGGCACATCGGGCTTGGTGGCCACCTTCTCGACGGCTGCCTCAAACATTTCGGTGGTGATCCACTCGGGTGTGAGCAGCATTGCAGTCCAATCCCAGGCGGATTTGTCGCGTGCTGAGGTAAACGCAGTCATGTCGTCGGCCCACCAGAGCGCCTCGAGTGGCGGCACCACATAGTCACGGTTCAGGTCGTTCTTCGAAGTGAACTTCAGCGTGTAAGCCAGCGGATAGATCGTGGCGATCGCCTCGGCATATTCGCCGCCCGCGTTTGGATCCCCGTGGCCGTCGATCATCAAGTACTGAAGTTCAGGCACCTCAAGGAGGCGAAACTGCCCGGATCTTGCCCGGTAGGAATCTAGTGTCTTTTTGAAGTCAACTTTCACAGTTTCGCTCCTACTTCCTGGCCACCGAAGGTGTCGGCTGGGAACCAACTGACAAATAAGGGTCGATCGCCGTGCGCAAGTCGTGCAAGGTGTCAACTAGTTGCTCATACTGCGCCGGCCCTAGCAACTCGCGCCACTGGTGTTCGATTCTTGCGACTTCGGCCCCGGCGATTTTGGCAACTGTTCGAGACTTTTTCGTCAGTTTGGCGAGCTTTGCCCGGCGGTCGGCCGGATCGGGTTCAACCGTCAGATAGCCGCTCGCAACTAGTTCGGCAACCAAGTGAGTGGCGGTCTGTTTCGAAACTCGTGCTGCTTCGGCCAAGTCGCCGAGTCGCGAACCATCGTCGTTGACCCGAGACAGCACGCGGGCTTGAGCCAAGGTGATGTCGCCGTAACCAGCGGCGGCGACCGCGTTGAAAGCACGCTGCTCCAACTCTCGGGTGGCGACAAACAAGCTGATGCCCAGATTCGGTTGAGTCACCTGACAATCCTAGTGATTTACTTCGAACTTCGTACTAATATCTAAAAGATGGACATTGAGTTCGTCTGGGAACAGATCGATAGTGGGCGCACCGCGTTCGCCGACCTATATGAAGGTCTTTGCGAGGAGCAACTGCAGACCCCGTCGCTTTGCGCCGGGTGGACCGTCCGCGATGTTGGTGTGCATCTGACTCAAGCGCACGCGAG
>JAPXRA010000270.1:0-2501 GCA_033813795.1 Aeromicrobium sp.
GTTATCGGCCGCTGATTGTCTGCCGGTGTGCTGTGGTGAATCCACTGCCAGAGTTGACACCGCGAAATCTCAGCCGTCGCGGCGTCCTCCATCAGGCCGTCGATTCCAGCAGCACCAGTGCCGTCAAGCCACGCATCGAGATAACGCACCAACACCGAAACGTTGGTCTGTACGCCTTCGAGAGTGACCGAACCGGGCGTCTTGGAAACCGCCAACAGGTCGACCGCGCTCACCTCGACGTCATCTCGCTGACGGTCCTTTTGGTGAGGCCGGTCGCCGAGCACGGCGTCGAACGCCGTCCGACAGGTGGGGATAAGCCCCGGGTGGGCAACCCAGGAGCCGTCATACCCGGCGCCGGCCTCTCGCTCCTTATCCGCCTTCACCTTCGCCAAGGCGATTGCGTTTTGCGACTCGTCTTTGCTCGGGATCAGAGCGGCCATGCCACCGATCGCGTGGGCGCCCCGCTTGTGGCAGGTCTTTACCAGTAGTTCGGTGTAGGCGCGCATGAAGGGAACCGTCATGGTCACGTCGGCCCGATCGGGGACGACGAAATCTGGGTCGGTGCCGAAGTTCTTGATGACGCTGAAGATGTAGTCCCAGCGACCGGCGTTTAGGCCAGCCGCATGCTCGCGCAACTCCCACAAGATCTCCTCCATTTCGAACGCGGCGGGCAGCGTCTCGATTAGGACGGTGGCACGAATCGTGCCGCGTGGGATGTCCAAATACGCTTGGGCGTAGTTGAAGATGTCGTTCCAGAGCCGCGCCTCCAAGTGGCTTTCGAGCTTGGGCAGATAGAAGTAGGGGCCGCGACCGGCCGCGATCAGGCGTTCGGCGTTGTGGAACAAAAACAGTCCGAAATCGACTAGGGCGGCAGGGACGGGTTCGGCGTCGATTTGGATGTGTCGTTCCAGCAGATGCCAGCCGCGCGGCCGCACGACGATGGTCGCCAGATCGGTCAGCCGAGTGCTGTTCAGTTCATAGACCTTGCCGTTTCGCCCGACGTGGCGGAGCGAGCCGTTGATCGCGTCCTTGAGGTTCAACTGCCCCTCAACGATGCTCGCCCAAGTCGGACTGGTGGCGTCCTCGAAGTCAGCCATCCAAACCGCCGCACCGGAGTTGAGTGCGTTGATTGTCATCTTCGCGTCCACCGGCCCGGTGATCTCCACGCGACGGTCGACCAGGCCAGGCGCGGCGTCGGCAACCTGCCAGGCTGGGTCATCGCGGATGGGCTCGGTTTCGGGCAAGAAGTCCAAGCCACTTTGGGTGACGTCGCGGCGGAAACGGTCGTCGAGCAGGCCGTGTCGCCGGTCGCTGAACGTGCGGTGAAGCGACCGAATAAAGTCCAGCGCCTGTGGCGTGATGATCTCCTCATAGCGCGGCCCGTCGTGACCCTTGACCGCCACGTGGCGCATCGCTGAGCGGGTGGTGGCTTGCACGTTCATCAGAACTGCGCCTCCTCGGTCGAGCCGTGCAGTGCGGTAGTGGACGAATCTGGGTTGATCGTGGTGCTGATCGCGTCGAAGTAGCCGGTTCCGGCCTCGCGTTGGTGCTTGGTAGCGGTGTAGCCGCGAGCCTCGGATTCGAACTCGGCTTCTTGCAACTTGACGTAGGAGGTCATGCCGTCGCGAGCGTAACCGTGTGCCAGATCGAACATCGAGTAGTTAAGCGCGTGGAAGCCAGCCAAGGTGATGAACTGGAACTTGTAGCCCATTGCGCCCAGCTCCCGCTGGAACATGGCGATCGTGGCGTCGTCGAGGTGCTTTTTCCAGTTGAACGACGGCGAGCAGTTGTAGGCCAAGAGTTGGTCGGGGTGCTCCTTCTTGATCGCCTCGGCGTACTGGCGGGCGAGTTCGAGATCAGGTTCGGACGTTTCCATCCACAACAGGTCGGCGTACTCGGCGTAGGCGATTCCTCGTTCGATGCACGGTTCTATCCCGTTCTTGAGGTGATAAAAACCTTCGGCGGTGCGTTCGCCAGTGATGAACTTTCGGTCGCGTTCGTCCACCTCGCTGGTGATCAAGGTGGCGGCTTGGGCGTCAGTTCGCGCGATGATCACGGTCGGAACACCGGCGACATCGGCGGCCAATCGAGCAGCGTTCAAGGTGCGTTCGTGCTGCTGAGTCGGGATCAGCACCTTGCCGCCGAGGTGGCCGCACTTCTTCTCACTGGCCAGTTGGTCCTCCCAGTGGGTGCCTGCGGCGCCGGCGGCGATGAGTGCCTTTTGAAGTTCGTAAACGTTCAGTGGTCCACCAAAGCCCGCTTCAGCGTCAGCCACGATCGGGGCGAGCCAATCGGTGCTGACCTCGCCTTCGGCGACTTCAAGTTGATCGGCGCGCAGCAGGGCGTTGTTGATCCGCCGAACTACCGCTGGAACTGAGTTCGCCGGATACAGCGACTGGTCTGGGTACGTGTGACCAGCCAAGTTGGCATCGGCGGCCACCTGCCAGCCCGAGAGGTATACCGCCTTGAGGCCGGCACGGATCTGCTGCACTGCCTGGTTG